>CAZCUL010000155.1:0-6472 GCA_964501475.1 uncultured Verrucomicrobiota bacterium
AGTGGTCATGAGCATAAATACGATGACGTTCGCGGCGAGGGATTTTTGGCGCAGGCGAGGCGCGAGCGACGAGCAACTCGGAGCACGCTCAAGGTTATTCTCTCAATGGTTAAACAGAAATTCTTTGCTGCTAAGAATGGCCCAGAAGATGTCTTCCAATACAGCGCGTCGATCCCCTTCTTCCGCCCCCGCAAGCACACTGACCAGCTTTTCACTCTCGGTGCTGGTCGGATAACGGCAGAACGCGGCCAGGCAGGCTTCCTCAATCGCTTTGGCCGGCGGCAAACTCTCAGCCAGCAATTTTGAAATGCGATTGTTGCTGGCTGCGAGCTTTTGGTTGATGGTGCCGCCGTTGGCGATGTGAAGAACTTGAGAGACGCTGGGCTCCTCGGTCCGTTCGCACTCGCAGGTTTGATCCCGGTCCGGACGTCCAAACGACTTGAGGAAGTAGGATTCCACGTTGGAATCAGGCAGTTGCAAGGCCCGCCAGCCCTCGGGGTACCCTTTGAATTGAGAGGGCGCGCCCGTCACCTGCGAGATGGTATCCAACAGAACTTCGGCCATCAGGCGCCGCGGATAATAGCGCGAGTAGAACCGGTCGTCCCCGGCGTTCTCCGGCAGGGCCTGGCTGGAGCGCTGGTAGGTTTCCGACTGCAGAATCGCGCGCATGAGCGCCTTCAAATCGAACTTCTCCGCGGCCAGGAATTTTGCCAGCCCGCTTAGCAATGCCTCATTGCTCGAAGGATTGGTCACGCGAAGGTCATCCACGGCTTCGACCAGGCCAATTCCAAAAAAGTTTGCCCAGACCCGATTGGCTATGGCGCGGCTGAAGTAGGGGTTTTCGGGCGCCACCAACCAGTCGGCCAGATAAGCCCGGCGGTCTTTCGCCGTGTCCGATGGGAGCGAAGGCGCATCGAGAGGCTTGGGCGGTTGAGGTTTGCCGTAGCGGGGCTGAACCAATTCGCCGCGGCTCGATGCGAAAACGACGTGACCACCTTCCGCGGGGCCATTTTTCATTCGGACCCGGGCGAAGAGGCTGGCAAAGCCGAAATACTCGTCGTTCGTCCACTTTTCCATGGGATGGTTGTGGCACTTGGCGCAATTGATCGACATGCCGAGGAAGGCCAGCGAGGTGTTCTCAGCCGCGTCCCGCGGGTCATCGTGAAGAACGAAGAAGTTGGCCGCGCCATTCTCGAGCGTGCTGCCCTGGGAAGTCATCAAATCACGCACCAGCGCGTCCCAGGGCCTGTTTGCTGCCACCTGGTTTCGCACCCAGTTGTAGTAGGCCCACATCGCCGCCGGCGTGAGTTTCTTGCTTTGAACCAGCAAAAGGTCGGACCATTTGTAGGTCCAGTAATCCACAAATTCGGGCCGTTTCAACAAGGACTCAATCAGCTCGTCGCGCTTCTCCTTCGATTCATCGGCCAGGAAAAGGCGCGTCTCCTCCACAGTCGGCAAGACACCCACAGTATCCAGGAAAGCGCGCCGGATAAAAACTTCATCCGAACAACGCGGAGACGGCGGGAGATTCAAACTGCGCAACTTCTCGATGACCATTTCATCGATAAAGTTGCGCCGGGGGGCGCTGGCAAACACTTCCGGCGCGACCGAATTGGTGTAAGGGACCGTGACGGTCGCAATCGCAATCCGGCTCAAATACCAGGCTGTAATCGCCCCTTCGCCGAGGCCCTGGACACGGACCAGACCGCCCTCGTCAACCTGAGTGACCGACGAGTTCGAGTCCGTGTATTTCGCCCACCGCGTCACCTCCTCGGTCCGCCCGTCGCTGAAATGAGCCCGCACCTCGAATTGCTGCGCCGCCTCGGGTTCCAGAACCAGGTGTTCGGGCAAAATCTCAATCCGCTCAATTCCAGGCTCATCGGGCCTCGGCCCAGGGGCACCAGCCGCGATCCACTTGGCCAGAATCCTGTATTCGACTGATTCGGTATCGAACTTCTTTCCGCCCTTGTGCGGAACGGCACCGGTCGGCTTGAGCAAGAGAAGGCTTCGCCCGGGATCGCTCGGAACGATGCGTCTGCCCCAGGCGTGGCGGGTGAGCGAAAGGTAGTCCGCGTCGTCATCGTACCCGCGCAGCGAAAGCCGAAAACCATTTTGTCCGGCTGCGGCGCCATGACACGCTCCCGAGCTGCAGCCGAACTTTGCCAGGATCGGTTGCACCTGGTTGCGAAAACTGACGTCGCTGCGTTGCCCCGAAGTCGGTAACTCGGCCGGAATGCCTGGGTTCGCCGCCAAAAGGACGGTCCAGGCGGCCAGCAGGAACGCAGAGCTATTCAAGGTCCTTATCTCCAAACGCATCTGAGTTCCGCCTTAGAAAAGTTCCATAATCGGTTTGGTGCCGTAATCCACCAGCGGGAAGGGGCGGGCGTTTGGACCGGGCAAGTGTGTTTCCAAATCAAGACCGAGACTGTGGAAAATGGTGGCGACCACTTCCGAAGGTTTCACCGGCCGTTCCACTGGATAGGCGCCGATGTCGTCGCTCTTGCCGACCGCTCGTCCTCCCTGCACGCCGCCGCCCGCAAAATAAGTCGTCCAACATTGCGGCCAATGATCGCGCCCGCCTGCCGGATTGATTTTGGGCGTCCGGCCGAATTCAGCCAGGTTGCAAACCAACGTGCTGTCCAGCATGCCGCGCTCATGCAAATCCCCGATCAGCGCAGCGTAACCCTGGTCATACATCGGAGCCACAATGTCGCGCATGCCCGCGATGGAGGTAAATGGCTTTGAACCGTGGATGTCCCAGGTGATCTCATCAAACACCGTAATAAACGTATTGACGGTCACGAAACGCACCCCCGCTTCCACGAGGCGTCGAGCCAAAAGGCAGGACTGGCCAAAGCGCGTCATGCCGTACCGTTCGCGGACCTTCCCGGGCTCCTGGCTCAGGTCAAAGGCAGACCGCGCCTTCTCGCTCGTCATCAGCCGATAGGCGCTGGCGAAATTTGCATCCATCAATTTGGCCGACTCGCTGGCTTCAAAATGGCGGACGGTATCATCAACGATCTCCCGCAACTCGCGCCGGCGTCGCAGCCGCGCTTCTCCAATTTCGGCCGGGGGGAGCAGGTCCGGCACTCGGAAATCCTTTTTTGACGGGTCGGCGTTGAGGACAAATGGATCGAACGCTTTGCCGAGGAAACCTGCGTCCTGCCCGTGCGGCAAGTTGCCGCCGGTGTTGCCCATCGGCTCGGGCAAAATCACGTGCGTGGGCAGCTCCGTCCTGTTTCCCTGTTCTTTTTCGATCAGAAACTGGAGCGCGCATCCCGCGTGCGGAGTATTGACCCCCCCTGTGAAAAGACGGCCGGTTTGCAACATTTGATGGCCCGTATCATGCACGGCAGCCGCGGTATGGTAGCAACTGCGCACGAGCGAAAACTTGTCGGCCAGTTTCGCGTGCAAAGGCAGGATTTCGGAAATCTCAAAATCCGGACTGGCGGTTCGGATCGGCTGAAATGGCCCCCTGATCTCCCGCGGCGCATCCGGCTTCATGTCGAATGTGTCCAACTGGCTGGGCGCGCCGAGATTGAAAATCATGATGACCGACCGGTCGCTTTTGCCCTGAGAAACCGCGCCAGCCTGGAGGGCAGCGAGATGGGATAGGTTAAACCCGATCGCACCCAACGCGCCGATCTGCAGGAAGTCGCGGCGCGTGATGCCGTCGCAGGTGGTAATCGAGCCTTTGCCGGTGACTTTGAGCATATGCCTTCGCCCGTTTGAACGTCTTTCGGGTCGCCTCTTACGTTACATTGGCGCTCCGGACAGGCAAGCCGTTTATGCCCGCTCCTTTCCGGTCGGGCACATCTTCCAAATAACACTTACGAACACTTACGAACACTTACGCGGCTTTTTGGAGTTCAACGAGATCGAAGCCGAGCTCGTGAGCAGTTTTGCGCAGTTTCTTCAATCGGACGCGTTGGATTCTGCCTGCGTAGAGCAGGATGTCCACGTCGATCCTCTGCGCTTGACCTAGCTTCCAGTCCCCCGTTCCCATATCGACAGACGTTCTACAACAACTTCGGCCAATTAGAGAGGGAACGTGATCCTGACGGAGTCACTACGCTTTATCAGAACAACACAGAAGGTGAATTGGCACCCTGGTAGCACCGAAACCAATGAAAAGCACGATACTATTGACCGACCCCTTTGGCGCTCGTCGAAAGCCGGCGTGGCGTTTGCGTTTGTCGATGAGGCGCTGTTGGCGCACGTTGATTTCGTCCTGGAACACCAATTCGAGGAACTGTTCGTGGGGCAGTTGATGGCTACGGGCTTCTTGCAGGCGCGCAGTTGACGGGCGTATTGAGTGAGGTGTGGGTTCATGGGTTTTGTGTTTGTTTGCGAATGAAGAGCCCGTATTCGTTCAGATTGCGAATGAGAGGATGGTGCTCTTCGAAAGTGAGCTGAGACTGAGTCTCGGGGCTTTGGATCAAGGCGCTGACATCGCGCAGTCGCCAGGTGCCCTTAGCCGAGGCCTTGGCACAGGCCCGGTTGATCGCGACAAAGGAGTGACGGTCGACCAGGCTGACCAATCCCATCAGGGAGCGGATGGCACCGATGCCCCGCTGGTTGGCCAGTTCCTGCGCCCACTGCGCACACGAGGAGCCCAGCAGTTGGGCACGCTTTAACCAGTATTCCAGATGCGCTTGGACCGGGCCGTAGCCGCCGCCCAAGCCGCGCGCATTGGTAAACTGTCCCGGCTCCAACCGGCAATGCGTTTGGATGAGCTTAAGGCTGGAGTCTTTCTGCTCGGCGAAGATGCGAACCTGGCGACTGTCATAGCGAACCCACACTTCTCGTCGCAAATACTCCACCGGCACGTCGTAATAGGCTTTGGCCACCTCGACGTGACCGTCACGGTGCACGGTCCGGCGGCCCTCTTCGAAGCAGGGAAAAAGTGACGCCGGCAACGGTTTGAGGAAGGGTTTCTCCACTTTGAAGACCTCGGCCACTTGACGCTTGGTCGTCCCGTGAATACGCACGTCGGCGACGTTTTTCTCCCATTGAAAGAGCTGTTGGTTCAGCTGCGCCAGCGAGGTGAAAACCCGGCCCGCCAGCGCGTTTTCCCGGACGTAGCGAATGTTGCTTTCGACCTTTCCTTTGTGCTCGGGCATCCGGGGCAAACACGGCAGGATCGTCGTGTCATAATGCCGGGCAAATTCACGCAGCTTGGGATTAAGGTTGGGATCGGCCCAGTCGAACTTCAAGACTGCCCCCTTCAGGTTGTCGAGGTTGACGGTTAAGGTGACCCCATCGAAGTGGCGGAACCCGTTTTCTACGCACCGCAGGAACGTCTCGGTGGTCTGGCGCAGCACCGCCTCGGTGTAGCCTTTGCGCTCGTTTCTCAACACGATGCGGAAAATCCACGTCTTGGTCTTCTTGCCGTCGGCGCCCACCAGCATCGGGCCCGCGCCAAAATCCACCTGTACCTCCTCGGCTGGTTGGACTTCCAGCCGGCAGACCAGTTGAGGATCGGTCTGCCGCAGCTTGCCCACGTAGCGCTTGACCGATTGATACGAACCGGTAAAAGCGATCTCCGTCTGCAAATCCTGGAAGATCCGTTGGGCGGTCAAGCCGTCTTGAACCTTCGTCCGCAGCAGCGCCTCATGATCGGCGCACAGGCTTTTTCGCCCAGTTTTCCCGGTGGTCGAAAGGGGGTCAATTTGACTGTCCCGGAGGTCGAAAGACGGGTCAGTTTGAACCGGTCGATTGCCCGACTCCAACACCTCGACTAAAGCGTGGGGTGTCGTCGTCGGCTCCAACGCCCGCACGTACTGTCGAACCGTATTGCGGCTAACCCTTAATTCCTTGGCAATTCGCCGGATTTTCCATCCCTGCTTCGCCAAAGTTCTGATTGCGTCTTGTTCTTGCACCGTGAGTTGGTTGGCCATATCGGCCGCCCATCCTCACGGTTCCCCGCTCGGTTGGCAGCCCTCTGGCCATTTGCTCAGGGTGGGTCAATTTGAAGCCCTTCATTTCGACCCTGGGTGGGTCAGTTTGACTGACCGCTGACACGCAGAACGTCCTCAAGCTTCAGATTGAGCGCTGGGTTGTGCTTCTGATGTAGAATCTCTCCCTGTTTTATGATCGTTCCCAGTGCCGTCCGGCTCTGCTTGACCAAGCCTGCCACGAATCCCGCCAATTGATTCGTCTCAAACTCCGCAAGCAATTCCAGCCGCGGAAGCCCGTTCCACAACCCCCATCGAGGCGTAGCGCACATCTAATCTCCTGACCCGTCTTTGATAGGAATTTGCTTTTTCACGGCGGAGCCGACTTTAGCCGTCCAGGGGGTTTGCACAAGAAAAAGTCTCTCCGAATCCAGGACTGGTTGATGCGCTTGTTCTTGACCTTGTAGGAGTCGGTCAAGGGGTCGGTCAATAGTATTGACAAGTTTACGTTCGGGTTGAGAAAGTCGCGCCATGGCGCGCAGGTTGAGAGTTCAATATCCGGGAGCCATATATCA
>CAZCUL010000156.1:0-3349 GCA_964501475.1 uncultured Verrucomicrobiota bacterium
TTTTCCAGTTCGGCGCGCGGCGTTCACCATGGCGCGCCCTTCGCGAATGGTGTGGCCGATGGGCTTCTCCACATAGACGTGCGCTCCGGATTCGAGGGCGGCAATGGTAATGAGCGGATGCCAATGGTCCGGCGTGGCCACGATGCAGATCTCGGGCTTCTCCCCCTCCAGCAGTTCGCGAAAATCGGTGAATATCTTCGGCTGCTCGCCCGCTTCCCTGGTGACCCGCTCGGCTGTGGGATTGAGAAAGCGCTGGTCCACATCGCAAAGCGCGGTGATCTTGCACGCGCCCGAGGCCATGGCTTCGCCCAAAATATTGTTTCCCCACCAGCCGCAGCCGATCAACGCGGTGCGGTATTTCCTGGCCTGTGACTCGGCGCCAAGCAACGGAATGGCAGAGAAGGCGGCGCTGGCCGTTGCCGTGGTCCTGATAAAGTCGCGTCGATTGATTTTCATAAAAGCTCTCTCTTGCTCAACTGAGGTTTTTCCCGGGACCCGCCAGAAACCATCCGGTCTCGTCTCGGTTCGCGTCAAGACTCTTTGTCATGACTCGGTGCGCCCCGCCCGCTCTGGATCCACGCGTGAGCTCAACGCGCAGTCCGCAGCGTAACGGCCCGCAAGTCCATCACGGCCACGCCGGGTTTGGTTATCGGTTTCACCGCCAATCTGTATCGGCCCGGTTCGGCAAGCCGGACCGTGCCCGCTTCGCGCGCGACGAAGTTCTGAAATCCACCCGTCTCCCTGATCGTTACCGGCAAAGACTGGTCCGCGACCGAAATCTCCACTTCGCTGCCGCCGCTGCCGACGCCGCACCCTTGCAGAATCTCGACTTTGAACTCGCCGTGATCGCGCACCAAAAAGTCCCAACTGACCCAATCCCCGACCTGCTTCCAAAAGCCAATCGTGTCCTTGTGCGGCTGCGCCTCGTAGCGAACGGCATCGCCGTGAATGGCGACGTGGCGCGCGTGAAGCAGGATCGTTCCGTCGGGAGCTTGCCGGATGACGTGAGGCGGCGCGGTTTGCCATTCCGTTCGCGGATTGAATTCCGGATTGGGCGCCATCGTTTGTGCGCCGGTTGCGGCGCGCCATTGGGCGAGCATACGCTGAAGCTCGGCTGCCCGGGCTGGCCTTTGGTTGGCCAGGTTGACCGTCTCGCCAATGTCCTCGTCGAGATCATAGAGTTCGAGCCAGCCATCCTCGTAACGCTCGATGAGTTTGTACCGGCCCTTCCGCACGGCGCCGCCCGGTTTGCCGCCCTGATTGCTGTAATGCGGGTAATGCCAATAAAGCGGATGTTCCTTGGCCGCGTCGGGTGCTCTTAAGAGCGCCAAAAGATTGGTTCCATCCAAAGGCTGCGGCAAATCGCCTCCCGCCCCGGCCATCTCCGCAAGCGTGGAAAAGAAGTCCGTGCTGATCACCGGCGTGCTGCAGACAGCGCCCGGCTCGACAACGCCGGGCCATTTCACGATTAACGGCACGCGAATGCCGCCCTCGTAAAGGTAACCCTTCCCAGCGCGCAAGGGATGGTTCGAAGTCGCTGGCGTGGCAGGCCCTTCCTTCACGGATAAGCCTCCGTTGTCCGATGTGAAGGCAATCACAGTCCTTTCGCTCAAGCCGAGCTCGCCAAGCTTGCGCACGATTCGCGCGACGCTTTCATCCACGCTCTCGATCATGGCTGCGTAGATGATATTGGTATGGTTTTCTCCGGGGTTTTTCGCCCGGTATTTCCCGATCAACTGTTCTTTGGCGCGAAGCGGGATGTGGACGGCGTATTGGGCCAGGTAGAGAAGGAATGGTTTGTCACGGTTCTGCTCAATGAATTGTTCGGCTTCGCGCGTGAGTCGGTCGGTCAAATACTCCCCCGGCGGCGCATCATCCAGCCCGGGCATGGCGCGATCTTTGTTACGAAAGGGCGCAAAGTAACTTATTGGCGTGCCAGTGTGGTCGCCAGCCACGTTCACGCCGAATCCTTGGTCCGTGGGCGCAAAACCTTCGCCGCCCAGATGCCATTTGCCAATACTGGCCGAAACGTAGCCGGCGCCCTTCAAGACTTCAGCAAGCGTCCGTTCCTCGGGGGCGAGATGCGGTTGAATCTGAGGCCGGGCCAGTTTCTGTGATGGCGTGTCGCGCCGGCCGGGCAACCAATCCGTGAGATGCAGGCGGGCCGGGCTTTTCCCGGTAAGGATGCTGGCGCGAGTGGGGGAACAAACCGGACAAGCAGCGTATGCATCGGTGAACCGCATGCCTTCCGCGGCGAGCTGATCGATCGCGGGTGTTTGATAGAAATCGCTGCCGTAACATCCCAGGTCGCGCCAGCCAAGATCGTCGATCAGAATGAAAACAATGTTGGGCCGGGCTTTCTCGACTGCCTGGGCTGCCGGAAGAGCCGCCGCCATCACACCCCACATTACCAGGAGGGCTTTTCGAATGAGGAAGGGGATATTCATAGGTGACGCCGAGTTTGAATCGCGAAGCGATTCGCGGCAAGCTCAGCGCGATGGTTACAAACGAACCCGGGAATTTTGGCACTCCCGCCGGACCGCGGACGTCCTCGTCCGTCACGCGTCAACAAACTCCAGGCCCACTAAGGTCTGGCGAAACCGGCTTTTTCCAGCAAGTCCGCCCGGCGCTTCTGAGCCGCCGCCAAACGTTGATTCGTCTCCTGGGATCGCTGGCAATGGCATTTGGGTGGAGCCCGGGCTTGCGGGCGGAACGGAATTCAAGAGCCGGGGCGTCCTTCACGGTCGCGACCTACAACATTTTCTTTCGCAATCGCGACCTGGCGGGCGTGGTCAAAACAATCCGGGAGACCGAAGCCGACCTGGTGGCATTGCAGGAAACGAACGCGAAATCCGAGGCCCGTTTCCGAAAAGACCTCAAAAAAATCTACCCACACATGGCTTTTCGCGGAGGAGCAAAGGGCTCGGATGGCTTCGGATTCCTTTCCCGGTCGCCGTTGCGCGCTTTGCGCTTTGTCGAACCGGTGGGCGGCGGCCGCGGCGGCTGGCTTGCGGAAACGATGCTGGGCGGTCGCACAGTGCAGGTCGCGTGCATTCATCTGACAACGCCCAAAACCGCCGGAGCCCGAACGCTTCGGGAGTTCATCCGCCTGTTCAGCGAAGCGGACGAGGTGCAGGCGCGGGAAATCGCCGGCGTCTGGAAAGCGTTGCCGGAAGATCAACCGGCGGTGCTTTCGGGAGATTTCAACAGCTTTTCCTTTTCGAGCGCCCCGCGCTTCCTCCTACAGCACAAACTGGTGGATAGCTTCGCCGCCGTCACGGAAAGGTCAGACCAACACGGCACCTGGAGCTATCCGGAGCGGCCGTGGCGTTTTCGCATCGATTACATC
>CAZCUL010000157.1:0-11511 GCA_964501475.1 uncultured Verrucomicrobiota bacterium
TCGATTCGGTTTGGACACTTCCGGGTTTTCCAACGGCGTTCCTTAGTGCCCCAATTCATAAATACGGTGCCGCCCGCGGCGAAGGATTTTGGGGCCAGTACGAGGCGCGAGCGACGAGCATACCCTTCAGAGGTCTGTAAGGAGCGAGCAACGAAGTCGGGGGCAGAAAGAGCCGCCGCCCAAAGAGTTGCGCCGCATCTGGCTTGGGGCGTTGCTGCTCCTCAGTCACAGAGCACTGCGGCTGGCTTCACGGCCTGATTTTTGGCGAAGACGATTTGCTTGGCCGC
Organism: uncultured Verrucomicrobiota bacterium; assembly: GCA_964501475.1. GTDB lineage: Bacteria > Verrucomicrobiota > Verrucomicrobiia > Limisphaerales > CAZCUL01 > CAZCUL01. Next base: position 288 of record CAZCUL010000157.1, read on the forward strand.
ATCGCGGTCCTTCGTTTGCAAACTGGTGCGTTTGCCCGTCTCGCTATCGACGTAGTAGAATGTCGCGCCGCGTTCGCCTCGGTAGATCAAACGGAAACGACCTTTTATAGACTGTCTCGTGCAAGCCTACTTGAGAAGAAGTCCGAACTGTTACGGTGCTACGGGCGTGTTGGCGTGCGTTCGCACGATTAGGCGCCCGTAGAAAAGTTAGTGCCCGTTTTGGTGCCCGATCTGGCACCCTCCTGAGGGAAACCTTGACGCAACGTTTCAGTTTGGTGCTGTGCGACTCGCTCCAGAAAATCCAGTCGCTTCACGGCCGATTCCGCGACGCCCTTGTGGATGAGTTCGTAAACATCGCAGTAGTACCGGGAAAAGCGCTCGGGCATTGCCTTGTCCCCCGGACGATAAAACTCCGCGTGCAGGATCGTCGCCTTCTCCCAAAACGTCCGCTCGGCAAGCTTTGGCTACACGTTTTCGAGTCTTCATTCCTTCTCATCGTGGCGACGACAATTCCCTCCAACTTGATTTGAGCGAACTTGGCAACCAAAACGAGTTGCTCCGAGCAATCGGCGAAAAACTGCTCGAACTGGGGATTGAGGTTCACGGATGGAAGTTTGACCGAGACCAACAACGTCGAAATCTCAAACTGCTCGCCGACGTGAAGGCTTACGCCATAGGTTACGACAATGGCAAGAGCGACGCCGTCAAGCAGCAGTATTGGCTTTACGTGTCCATGCAGAAGCAGCGTAACCAGGTCGGCAACGTCCGCGTTACCCGGTGCACCTGCCAGAACAGCGGATTGATGGGGTGATGTTCCAAACGTCAACAAAACTCCTTCGCATTGAGGAGTAGCTACGACCGGGTTTTCCAGTTGCTTTCAGACAGGACGGCGCAGGCCCATTTTGTTCATGCGCGTGACCAACGTGGTTGGTTTCACTCCCAGAAGTTCCGCCGCGCCGTCAGCGCCTTTAATTTTCCAGTTCGTCTTTTGAAGGATGACCAGCAGGTTTTCGCGTTCGCGCCGCTGCAATTCGGATTCGGTGAGGAATTCCGGTTCGGCGTCGCCCGTAGCTCGGGCCGCTTGCCGGGTGGGAGCGAGCGAGGATTCGACCGCCGGCAAATCGAAGTCCAGCACGCCGCCACGTGACAGGATGACGGCTCGCTGGATGACATTTCGCAGTTCCCGAATGTTGCCCGGCCACTGGTAACCCTGAAGTTTGGCGATGCCCGCCCGGGTCAGCCGCGGTTTCGGGCAACCGAGTTCTTTGGCGGACAAATCAACGAAATGCTTTGCCAGGAGCGGAATGTCTTCCATCCGGTCTCTCAAGGTCGGAGCCTGGATGGGAAACACATTGAGCCGGTAGTAGAGGTCTTCGCGGAAACGTCCTGCTGCTGCTTCCTTCTTCAAGTCGCGATTCGTTGCCCCGATGATGCGAACGTCTGCGAGGCGCGTGCGGTCTTCGCCCACGCGTTCATAGCGTTTCTCCTGCAACACTCGGAGGAGTTTGCTTTGCAGATCGAGGGGAATCTCGCCGATTTCATCCAGAAAGAGCGTGCCGCCGTCCGCAGCCTCGAAACGTCCGGCCCGGTCTTTGATTGCGCCGGTGAAAGCGCCGCGCGCGTGACCGAAGAATTCGCTTTCATACAAGTCCTTCGGAACGGACGCGCAATTGACGCGGATCAGAGGTTTGTCTTTGCGCCGGCTGCGATCATGGATTTCGCGGGCCACCAGTTCCTTGCCCGTGCCGCTTTCTCCCAGGATGAGCACCGACGCTTCGGTCGGCGCGACGAGATCAATCTGGCTGACGATATGTTGCAGCGCCTGGCTGTGACCGACGAGTTCGCCAAACGCTTTGGCTTCGATCACCTCTTCCTTCAAGTAAGCGTTTTGGATTTCCAACTGCGCCTTGAGTCGCTGTATCTCCTCAAACGCTCGGGCGTTGGCAATGGCTGCGCCAATGTGGTCGCCGAGAACATGCCGCCAGGGATGCGTCTCTTCCGCTTTGCTGACGCGGACGTAGGCGGCGATGACTCCCAGAACTTCGCCCTTGAACGAAATCGGCGTGGCCGTGAAGCCGCGGACTTTTTCCCGCGCCAGCCATTCTGCCGGGAACAGTTCCGGAGGCGCATCCTGCAAATCCTTGAACACGACTTCCTGTCCGGTCAGGACAATCTTTCCAAGGACGCCCACACCGAGCGGCAGCCGTGTATCGAACCCGGAAAACTGCGGCACATCACTTTCGCCGCGCAGCGGGTTGTCCCGGCTCACGACCAGATGGAGGCAACGAGTCTGGTCCGGGCATTCGGATCGTCGCGGACAAGGTGAACAAATGTCCCCTTCATCAATCAGCCAAATCTGCGCCCGCGCGAGATCGTGAGAGCGCGCCATAGGAGCGTTCTTGAGCCGCTCCATCAAACCTTCCAACGACCTTTCCCGTCCGGCCTCCAACAACAAACTCAACGCCAGGTTGGGATCAAAGCCCGAATCGCACGGCCTGCCAGCGGTGGTTTCCACAGGCGGTTGAATATCCAAGACAAGAACGGATTTCAAGCCAATCGCGTTCGGAAAACCGAACTTGTTCGACATTCCGTACGAGGATCGGAGTGAGTCATTCTGTGAAAGCCGCAGGAACGCAGTGAGTTGTAGCTTTTACGTCGCTTGGCATGAAGCGTGAGTATGGGGTACGCAGAAAACAGCAGCGAACAATATGAAACTCGCAATTGAATCCAAACTCCGCAGCAGGGCTCGCCGCCTGTTCGTGCCACTGAGCGAATTCAGTTTCGCCAGCTTTCCAATTGAGGTCACCCGTATTTCTGCGCGTTGTGCCGGAGGAGTCGTATCACCGGTTTCATTGAGCCGACGAACCGGCACAACACCCACGAAACGGCAGTTGCTCTCGTGCCCCACAGGAATTTGAAAATGGAAACGAAATTCAAACAGACTGTCGCTCCCGACACAAATCTCCGATCTCCCCTGACCTGCTTCGTATGCAGGAAGCAGATGCCTGAGAACCAGTGGTTTTGCCGGCTCACGCAGAAGGTGACTGAAGCCGCTGACCCACAAGCCGCGAAGATTCTCCTGTGCTCACCAGCATGTGCTTCGCGCCATTTCGCGGCCTCGAAAGCCGAACAACCCTGAACACCGAACCCAAGCCGAGAATTTTTATGAATACCACTTACAACAACGGCCCGCTCGTTGCGGTCACTACACTCACCCTCGCGCTGGCTGTTGCCGGCTGCGGAAAGCCTGCGGCCAGACCGCCCGAGAAAAGTCTGGTGCGCACCGCCCTGGTCCAGCCGGTGGACAATGCGCGCTCGGACGGCAACGCGTCCTATCTGGCACTGGTCCGCTTCGACCAGGAGACGGACTTGAGCTTCAAGGTGGGCGGAATTCTGGACGGCATCGGGCCGACGCCCGGCAAGGACTGGGACGAGGGAACGCCGGTAAAAGCCGGAACGGTAATGGCCGAGTTGAAGCAGGCCGACTTCATGAACGCTCTAAACTCGGCCCGCGCCAAAGCGGAACTCGCGGTGAAAACGGTCGAGCGCTTTCGGAAACTGCGCGAGTCGGACGCCATTTCCCAACAGGAACTCGATGTCACAGAAGCGGATTGGCGAACGGCACAGGCCCAACTGGATCAGGCGGAACAAAATCTAGGGGACTCGCGGCTCGTGGCGGTCAAGGACGGCGTGGTGCTGAATCGCTATGTCAATTCGCGCGTGACGGTGTCGCCTGGGCAGAGGGTGCTGCGCTTCGCCGATACCAGCCTGATGTCCGTCGAGTTAGGCTTGCCGGACCGGCTGGTGGGACGGCTCGCGCCCGGGAAGGAAATTGATGTGGAGGTGTCCGCGCTGGAGGGATTGCCTCCGTTCAAAGGCCGTGTGTCCGAGGTGGGAGTCGCAGCGAGCACCGAGGGCCGGTTGTTCCGGGTGGTGATCAAAGTGCCTAACCCGGACGGCTTGTTGCGCTCCGGCATGACCGCGCGCATTCAAGTCGGCAACAGCGCCGCGGCCAAACCGGGCACGGTCTGCATTCCGCTCTCGGCGCTAGTGACTCTTCCTCCCAATGGACAGTCGCAAGCCGCGGCCCAGGCGCAGTTGGGAGTCTTTGTGGTTCAGGATGGCAAAGCGGTCCAGCGAGCGGTGAAGACCGGCGACATTCTCAATAGTTCCATTCTCATCACCGAAGGTCTGCGCGCCGGCGAACAGGTGGTGACCGCGGGAGCGAGTTTCCTCTATGACGGCGCTCCCGTGGAGGTCGCCGCTGACAATGTGGCCGCGAAGTAAGGCGCGAAAGGAGAAACATTCCCATGTCAAAACACGTTGAAAACAAAACGGAGTCCGGTGGCATCGCTCAGTATTTTGTCGAGCACCGGGAAGTGAGCTGGCTGGCTCTGATTGCGGTGCTCATCTGGGGCGGCATCGCCTACACCAAACTCGGCCAGCAGGAAGACCCGACCATCCCGCAGCGAACGGCGATGCTGGTCACTGTCTTTCCCGGAGCGACGGCCTCGAAGGTGGAGGAACTGGTCTCGAAGCCGCTGGAACGCAAAATCAGCGAACTCAAATCCATCGAGGAGATCAAGAGCACGTCCCGGCCAGGTATCTCAACGATGACGATCAAACAACTTCCCGGTTCGACGGAGACGATTGATCAGCAATGGGACAAGGTTCGCGCCAAGCTTTTCGAAGTGCAGTTGCCCGAGGGGGCGCGTCAGCCGTGGCTGAACACCGATTTCGGCAACACCATCACGCTGCTGTTTGGATTGGTCAGCCCTCCCATCACGGACGCCGAATGCGTGGCGCGCGCCAGTCTGTTGCGTGAACGGCTGAGTGAATTGCGCGGGGGAGCGGTTTCGAGCAACCGCGTGGCGGTGGCCGCCTTTCTCCCGGGCATCTCTCCGGGCGACCGTGACGTGCTCAGCGCCCGGTTTGAAACCGCCCTCCGCGCTGCCGGTTTGGCGAAACAGGTGCGGACGGCCCAGGGACACTCGTTCTTTGTGGCCGACTTGGAGACGTCCGCCAGCCGCGCTGACCTGGAGAAGTTCATCGCCGATTTCACGAGAAGCGTCACTGGCACGGACCGCGAATTATTCCACCCCGATTTCACCAAGCCGATCCTGCTGATGGGCGACGAAGATCCGCTGCCGCACATTCGCGCGCACGCGCCGCCGCGTTACAGCTATCGCACGCTCGAATTGCTCGCGCGCGATTTCGAGGACGAACTCAAGCAGGTCGAAAGCGTGGGCAAAGTCACCAAAGTCGCCATCGTGCAGGAATCGGTCTATCTGCTTTTCTCGGACGCCAACGTCGCCGGTTACGGCCTGACGCCCGACGCAGTGATGGGTGCAATCGGCGCGCGCAACGCGGTGATTCCCGGCGGCACGATGCGCACCGAGGGCCGGAATTTCCCGGTGCAACTTTCCGGCGAATACAAAACCGAGCACGACATGCTTGGGACTGTGGTTGGCCTCAGCCGTAAAGGTGCGCCGGTCTATCTGCGCGATACGTTTGAAGTCCGCCGCATGTATGAGTCGCCCATCCCTTACAAGGTGGATGTGCTCGGACAGGCGGGTGAAAACGGCCTCGACTCACGCCGCGCTGTGATGGTCGCGGTCGAAATGCGTGACGGCAAAATCATCCGCGACTTCAACGAAGACGTGACGAAGGTCGTGGACGCCATGAAGAAGCGCGCGCCGGAAGGCATCGAATTCCGGGTGCTCTCCGACCAGCCCACCGCCGTCGAGCATCGCATCCACCACTTCGTCAAATGCTTCATTGAGGCGGTCCTCATCGTGATCATTGTGGGGCTGTTCCTGATGGACTGGCGTTCCGCGCTGGTGCTGGCGACGGCCATTCCGCTCACGGTCGCGATGACGCTGATCGGGATGCAGATGCTGAACATTCCGCTGCAACAAATTTCCATTGCCGCGCTCATCATCGCGCTGGGAGTGCTGGTGGACGTGCCGGTCGTCGCGGCGGACGGCATCAACCGCGAACTGCACCGGGGCGAGCCGCGCTTGCGGGCGGCGTGGCTTGGGCCGCTGCATCTTCGGCATCCGATGGTATATGCCACGTTGATCAATATCTTCGCGTTTCTGCCGCTGCTGATGTTGACCGGCGACAAGGGCGAGTTCATGAAGAGCATGCCGGCCGTCGTCAGCATCTCCCTGCTGGCCGCGCTGGTGGTGTCGTTCACCTTCACGCCCCTCGTCGGCTATTACGTGTTGCGCGGGCAAAAGGGCTTTGAGGAAGGCAGCGATGTCCGGTCGTTCTTCCTGTTCCGATATGTCGACCTGGGACTTGCCGCAGTTCTGCCGCGCTACAAGGCTCTGTTGGAAGGCGCGCTCAGGCGTCCGTGGCTGACCCTTGTCATTGGCTATGCACTGCTGGCGGCGAGCCTGCTGCTCGTTCCGCATCTGGGCAGCCAATTTTTCCCGCCCGCCGAACGCAATCAGTTGTTGGTGGACATTGATGTCCCGACCACCGATTCGCTAACGAGCACGAGGGCCACGGTGGACCAAGCGGTGGAAATCATCAAATCCCACGAGGAAGTCGCCAGCGCGGCGATCTTCACCGGCGGGACTGCGCCGCGTTTTTACTACAACGTCGAACCGAAAGAACCGGCCAATTACCTTGCGCAGATTCTGGTTAACACGCGCACCGCGCACGATGTGAGACCGTTGCTGGTGAAGTTGCGCCGCGAGTTGGACGCAGCCGTTCCCGGCGCGCGTTGCGTGGTGAAAGAACTCGAACAAGGCCCACCGGTCAAAGAGCCGATCCAAATCCGGCTCAGCGGTGAGAATCTCGACAAGTTGCGCCTGCTCGCCGACCAAACCGCCGCCGAATTGCGCGCTGCGGGCGGCTATCACGTGCATGACGATCTCGGCCTGCGCATGCCCAACATCCAGATTGAAATTGACCAGGACCGCGCCAATTCGCTCGGCTTGAACAACAGGCAAATCGGCGAAGTGGCCCAGGCGTCGTTCACCGGCTTGAAGGTGACGGAACTGCGCGAGGGCGACCGGCTCATCCCGGTGCTCATTCGCGGACGCATCGAGGACCGCAGTGAGGTGGAAAAGATACGCGGCCTCTACGTGCAGACACCCGACGGGAAAAGCGTTCCCTTCGAGAGTTTCGCGGAAGTGAAGGTCCAGCCGGAGTTCGTCACCATTCCGCACTACAACCAGCTCCGCACCGTGACGGTCAAAGCTCACGCGCCATTGGGAGAGTTGCCTTCGGAGATCCTCGACCGCGCGCGGCCCGGCCTCGCAAAGATCAAATTAGACCCGGGCTACGAATTGAAATTCGCCGGCGAGGACAAGGAACTTCGCGAGAACAAGGCGGAGATGTCCTTCGTGATGCTGGTGTCGCTCGCGCTGATTTGCCTCACGATGGTGCTCCAGTTCAGCTCGGTCATGAAGTCGGTGGTCGTGATGTTGACCGTGCCGCTCGGACTCATCGGCGCGTTGCTGGGGCTGTGGATCACCGGTTCGCCGCTCGGCTTCATGGCGCTGCTGGGGATGGTCAGCCTGGCCGGCGTCATCGTCAGTCACATCATCGTGCTCAGCGACTACATCGAGGAAGCGCGCGCCATGGGTTTGCCGCTGGAGGAGGCTCTCGTCAAAGCCGGTCTCGCACGGCTGCGGCCGGTGCTGGTGACCGTGCTCGCGGTGGTCGGCGGATTGATTCCGCTGTTCCTGACCGGCGGTGCGCTGTGGCATCCGCTCACGGCGGTCCACATCGTTGGTCTGTTGCTCGCAACAGTGCTGACGTTGGTGATGCTGCCAACGCTCTACTACGTGTTCTGCGCGAAACTGAAATTCATCAAGTAACCCGCTCGAATTATGCGCTCATTCAATTCCAAACCTCTCACTTCATGCGTCGCGGCGCTGATGCTGGCCGGATGCGCCGTTGGCCCGAACTACAAGCGTCCGCTGGTCAACACCCCTGCCGCCTTCCGCGAAGCCCCGCAAACTGTCTCCACCAACTCGCTGGCCGATTTGCCATGGTGGAGCGTCTTCAAGGATCCTGAGCTGCAGGATCTCATTCGCGTCGCCCTCACGAACAACTACGACCTGAACATCATTCTGACGCGGATAGACCAGGCTCGCGCGCTCCAGATGCAGGCGCGCTCGCAGTTCCTGCCGCAATTCAATTACCGCGGCGATGCGACTCGAGGGAAGAACGCGTTCCTCGGCTCGCCCCAGCCGAATGGCGCCCACACCGCCGATAGTTTTCTCGCCGGCCTTGAAGCGCTTTGGGAAATTGATCTCTGGGGGCGTGTCCGCCGGATGAATGAGGCCGCGCGTGCGAATTTCATGGCCACGCAAGAAGGTCGGCGAGCGGTCATGATCTCGGTGGTCGGCGGCGTTGCGAGAGCCTATTTTGAGTTGCTGGAACTGGATGAGCAGCTCGCGATCGCCAAGCGCACGCGCGACTCCTACGAGCGGACCTTCAAGCTGTTTGACGACCAGCACAAAAACGGCCTGGCCTCAAAACTTGAGGTTTCACGCGCCAAGCTCGCGCTCCGCTCCGTCGCGGCAAACATCCCGGACATTGAGCGCCAGATCGCCCTCAAGGAAAACGAGATCAACGTCCTGTTGGGGCTCAACCCGGGACCCGTGGTTCGCACTTCAACCCTGCTGGCCCAGAAATTGCCGGTGGACATTCCGGTGGGCCTGCCTTCGACTCTCCTCGAGCGCCGGCCCGACATTCGCGCGGCTGAACAGCAGGTCCGCGCCGCAAACGCAGAAATTGGCGTGGCGATCGGAGACTTTTTTCCGCGCGTCGGCCTGACCGCGTTTTACGGGGGCGTCAGCAGCGACCTCGACAGTCTCCTAAAAAGCAGCGCGAACACCTGGGCCGCTGCCGCGAGCGCCGCAGGCCCGGCGTTCACCGGCGGTCGTTTGACCGGCCGCTATCGCCAGGCCAAAGCCGCCGTCGAGGCAGCCAAACTGCAATACCAGCAGACCGCGCTGAACGCCTTCCGTGAAGTCTCCGATGCCCTCATCTCCCGCAACCGCTACGAGGAGAGCCGCGTTGAACAAGCCGAAGCCGTCGAAGCCGGGCGAGAGGCGGTTGATGTTGCCATGGTGCGCTACAAGGAAGGCAAGGCGAGCTACTACGAAGTCCTCGAAGCGCAACAGCAACTTTTCCCTGCCGAGAACACCCTCTCGCGCCTCGAAGTCTCGCGCCGCCTCGCCGTCGTTCAACTCTACAAAGCCCTGGGTGGCGGCTGGGAGAACATGGAGCCGTCAGCGCGTGCTCAGGTGCAAACTACTCCACCCGCAAAATGAGTCGCCCTTGGGACCTATGCCTATCTTGATCTCAATCCTAGTGCTCCTGACGTTCTTATGCGCTCTCGCTTGGCATGATCAGCCCGCAAGACCGCAACAGGGGAGGAAAGCATGAACCAAATCACCCAGGTCCTTATTTCTCACGGCGGGCTATTCCTGTTTGTGGCCGGATTCATGGAACAGAGCGTGTTGCCGTTTCCCGGGGGCCTGTGCATCTTGGCGGCCGGGGCATTGGCCGCCAGCGGTAAGTACAGCCTGATCGCCGCAGTCTGGTGGGGTGCGGCCGGCTGTGTGGCCGCCGATGCGATTTGGTTTCACCTGGGACACCGCGGCAAGTCCAGCGTTTTCCGAGTGTTCCCCCATCTGCATGGTGTGCAGTCCAGGCTTCGCCAGGCAACACTCACCGGCTCGATCCTGCACGGCGCCCGGATGCTAACGGCGGCAAAATTCCTGCCGTTCGGCTCGGTCATTCCCCTGCATGCCGGTGCGATGGAGGTTGGCTCGTTGCGCTTCCTGCTGGTGGATGCTTTCGCCTCGGTAGTTTATGCCGCCGTTTATGCCGCCTTGGGATTCGCTTTCCACAAACAACTGGAACAGGTGGTGGCACTCCTTCGAAAGCTGGGCACCGTTTCCTTGCTGCTGATCGTGGTCTTGGCGGGAGGATACGTCGTCCATTGGTTTCTCAAGCATCACGCGAAGAGGGAGGTCCAGCCTGAGCCGGGGAAAAGAACAACTGAAGGGAACATATGTGTTCCATTCTCATGATTGCCACGCTGTACCTGGCTGCTGCCTTTCTCATGAACTATGAGCCACGGGACGGAGACAGATTCTGAATGCAGTCTGCTCTGAATCAACACTGCCGATATGACTGAACTTCATCCAACCAGCGGCCATCAGAGTATAACGGAGCCGTTTCCGAAAACCCGGCGGGTGATCGAAACTGCTGAGCGAAGTTCAAGCGAGCGAACAAGGGACAGCGCCCCGCTCCTGGACAGATTCGTTCATCGGAATTGGGACATGTCCGTGATCTGGAGCTTTGTTGTCGTTCAGTTTCGCCGCTTTCTTCTTTTGCCTCTGGACCATCCCCGCGAAATGCCACGGCGATTGGCCCGGTTTAACACCCGCAACCAGGGCATCACGACGAAGGAGACAAACCAAATCGGAAGATCAAGATGAACACGACACTGAATCCAATCGAGCGTCCGACAAGCTCGAAGAAGAGCGCGTCGAGCAAGCGCAAGCCGTCGAACTGGCGACGGTGCGTTACCAGGAAGGCAAGGCGCGTTAACACAAAATCAAACGAAAGAATACGATGAGCGCCTACTTTGTCATTCTGCTGGTGTTTGGAATTGTCCTGTCTTACCTCTGGCTTATTTACCGTTTTTGGCTGCGCGATGTTTTCAAGGAAGACCACAAGCCCGCGGTCCGGACGAGGATCGTGATTCTCGGCGGCGGTTTTGGAGGCCTGTATTCCGCCCTGCAATTCGAGAAGACGATCGCCACTGATCCAACGGTTGAAGTGACTCTCGTCAGCCGCGAGAACTTTGTGCTGTTCACCCCCATGCTGCACGAAGTGGCCGCCGGCGGCCTGGATTTGTCCGATATCGTCTGTCCGTTGCGCAAGATGCTGAAGCGCGTCCGCTTTCTGCAAGCCGACGTGGAGAGCATTGATTTGGAAGCGCGCGAAGTGTCCCTGGCTTACGGCCTTCATCGCGAGCGGAGGGTGCTGACCTATGACCACCTCGTCATCGCGTTGGGATCGGAATCGAATTTCTTCAACTTGCCGGGTGTTGCAGAGCGCGCTCTTACGATGAAATCGCTGGGGGACGCGTTCATCCTGCGCAATCACGCGCTTGGGATGCTGGAAGCGGCGAGTGCCACAGACAATGCGGTCGCACGACGCGCCATGCTGACGTTCGTCGTCG
>CAZCUL010000158.1:0-4167 GCA_964501475.1 uncultured Verrucomicrobiota bacterium
ATCCGCTTTATCAGGGGGTTTTGGCTCTGGCGCGGGTTCCTGAGTCTCCCAGCCTGCCAACCGCCCTCGAACGTTCGTCGCGACCATGGTTCCTGGCTGGTGTGGACGGAATCACCAACGCCGAGAATCTCGGCGTGGTGGTGCGGAACTGTGCAGCCTTTGGGGCGCAGGCATTGCTCGTCAGCCGAACATGCAGCAGCCCTTACTTGCGCCGCGCCGTCCGCAGCTCGATGGGCACGGTGTTTAAGCTGCCGGTCATCGAACAGCTCGAATGGTCGGAGGTTTTGCGAGAATTGCGGGCTCGCGGCGCACGGATCATCGCCGCTCATCCGCACACTCATGACGGTTCTTTGATCGAGACCTCGCTGAAGGATGACCTCTGTATGGTGTTCGGAAGCGAAGGCGGGGGATTGCCGCCGGCGCTGCTGGCGGACTGCCCGCCCTCCATAGTATTGCGGCGGACGGGCGCCAGTCCTCTGGCGCTTTGGCCTCGCGCACAGGATGGACGGCGGGCGCGTTATGGGGCTCAAGGGTAAGACGGTAAGGCTGTCCACGCTCCGAACGCGAGCCGGTTGGCACTAAAAAAAGACCGGGCCGCGAAGGCCCGGTCCTTGAATTCGCTATTTCGTTTACCTTACGGACAACAGTTATACCGCAATTGGAAGAACCTCATGGTTCCCGTTGTGGCTGTTGTGAAAGGACTGGTTGCGCCCGCGATGGGTGTGTAAGGACCCGTGACCTCCGCGGATGCAACCAGAATCCACGATGGATCACTCCAGGTCAACGTCACCTGGCCTGCCCCGGCGCGGCTAATAGTGAGGCTGGCGGGAAACACCGCCTGCAGTTCGGCTCCGAAGAGGGCGTCGGAACTGCCCTCATTCGATTGGTGGACTTCCACAGCGATGACATGACTGCCCGGAGTCAAGGTACTCAGTTCCAGACTCTGGGAGGACGCTTCTCCCGCAGGTCCGGCAAAGTCCTCGTAACGCGGCATCGAATTGGTCATGTTGAACGAGCCAACCTCCACGCCGTCCACGTAAAAGACCCCGCCATCGTCAACCGAATGGCAGAGGACATAGATCGCGCCCGCGGGGATTGCCGGCACATTTACGGTGGTGCGGAAGTAGTAGGTGATTCGGAACTCCCCGGTGGGGTTGGTCAGCGCGATGGGCGTCCGGATAGTGCCGTCACACAACGCGGCCAAAGTGCCGGCGCTGGTCTCGAGCCCGAACAATCCCTGGCCCTGCTGCCAGCCCGTATCATTGAAGGCCGAGGTTTGCCAACCGGTGTCGTTGAGATTGGCAGTCTCGTAACGCCACGTGGCATCGAAAGGCAGAAGGATCGTTTGATCGCTCCCAATCACAACCACGGTGGGATTGGGATCGATGACGTTCAGCGCCTCAGCATCGTCGCTTACGTTCGAAATCGTCAGATTATAATCCTGACCGAACGTGCGAGCTGCGGTGGTGAGAACCACCGTCGTTGGATCGACCAAGGTAGCGCTGTTGATAGCCAGACCGGCCCCGCCGCCAACCGGCGCCAGGGAATAGTTGGCCGTGTTCTGGGCGCTGGTGGGATCCATTCCTTCAGAGAAGGTGATCGTTATGGTCGTGAGATCCGGCGATCCGAATGCACTGACCACCGTCGGGCGAGTCAAGTCCGGGTCCACTGCTGCCACCAGGGCAAAGAGCTCGGCGCCCCAGACGATGTCCGAACTGTTAGCGCCGGCCTGGTGGACCTCGACCGCGATCACGTTATCACCGGCGACCAGGTTCGTGGTCGGCAGAGATGCTGTTTCGAAGTCAGCTTCGCCAACCGTTCGGCTTGCTTCAGTGGCGAAGGTCTGATTGGCAGGCACAGCCACGCGAAACGCCTCCTGTCCGTTCAAGTAAACTACAGCGGCGTCATCCAACAGGAAACGCATCCGCAATTCGAAGAGCTCGGATGGAGGCACCGGCAGGTCAAAAACGGCCCGGAAGTAAGTGGTTCGCGGTCCGCCTTCGGCCATCGACATTAGATCGGTCATGATGAGCGGCACCGATGGGCCATCTGTTTCTTGTCCGAGAACCCCCGCACCCGAAGGCCAGCCAGTGTCATTGAAGCCGGTATCTCTCCACGCCGTTCCCTGGTCTGTGCCGTCTTCAAGATAGCGCCACATATGGTTAAACTGCATCACCTGCAGCTCGGAAGGAATAATCACTTCTTCTCCCGCTGCGATGCAGTTCCCAAACGGGTCGCAGACGGTTGTGGGATCACCGTTTATATCGCTCAGGACCAACTTGTAATTAACGTCATCCTGGAGCGGGGCACCCAAGTCAAGAATAACCGTCATATCATCAGCGCCTCGCGTGGCAGTGGCGACTGCCGGGCCGGCACCTCCGGTCTGCGTCTGGATGAGATAATTGGAAGGATCTTCCGGCCCGACTCCCGGACTGGAGAAATTCAGCGGTTCGCTAAAGGTCACCGTCACGTTGGTCCCCGCCGAGTCGGCCCGCGCACTGACGATCGTCGGCGTAATCGTGTCCTCAATGACCGTTACTTGCGCCACTCGGCTGGTGGCAGAGCTGGGAACGTCGTTGGTAATGACTACGAAATAACCGCCCGAATCCCCTGGCGCAGCATTGGGAATCATCAACGTGGCGGAGGTAGCGCCCGCAATGGGGCCGACGCCTTGCCGGTGCCATTGGAATTGCGGGTTGGATCCGGTCACGACGACGTTAAGGACAACGGTTTCACCTTCATTGACCATTTGATCCTGCGGCTCCTCGACGATCATTATTGGCCCAACGATGAGCTCAAACTCGACCAGAAGAGAAGGCCGGGTTGCTGCATCAGCGTTTTCAGAGGCATTAACATCCCAGCCATCTGTCCCGGTGGAGATAAAAGCCCATCCCAGATTGGCCGCTCCATTGGCCCACGCCTGAACAGTACTGGTGACGTCGAGCATAACATCCGTCCCGGCGCCGCCGGTCGCGAAGACCGCATCCGGAATCATGGCAGCGTCCACGTCATTAGTGTCAACCCCGTTTACGAGCGAGTTCCACGTGCTCGATGCGTCCCAGGTCGTCAGCATTCGGTGCATGCTGACCATGGAACCCGGATCATCCGTCCGAAAAGTCAGCGTGGCGCTGTTGATGGTTGCTCCCAATGGGATTTGGTCCGGGTTACTGCCGAAGATGTCGTTGAAACGCACCAACCCTTGAACCGCGCCCCCGGCATCGGCACCGTCCACGTTAATCGTCGCACCACTGGGAAGCGGGCTATCCGGAGCCGAGAACCGAATCTCAATGTCGAGGGTGCCCTGGTAACCATTCTGTCGAAAGATAAGAGGGAACGGCGGAATATCGATCATTTCGCCGTTTGGCATACAATTCAGATGAGGATCGCAGATCCCTGACTCTCCGGCACCTTCCTCGCCAGAAAGCACTCGATAGCTCTCGTCCCGCTGCAAAGCGGAACCCAGGATGAGATTAACCGTCATCTCATCTACCTGCTGAACGGCGACGATAACGGGGCCGGCGGCGCCGCCCGTTGTTTGAATTCTATAGTTAAACGTATCTGTTGGGCCGCCATCGAAATCCAACGGCTCGTCAAACGTCACGACGACATTTGTTCCTTCCGCACCGGCAATGGCGCTGACAAACTGCGGCGCTTCCGAATCCGAAATGAATCCGACTGTGGCCGGATTGCTGTTCGTGGTGCCGCAATCATTGCTGGCCCGAACGGTGTAGGTGCCGGCGTCGCTGATGGCCATGTTCGCGATCGTGTAGGTGCTGTTGGTAGCATCTAAAATGTCCAAACCGTCCTTTATCCACTGGAAGCTGAGTGGTCCGGTTCCTGTCACTTCGACGCTCATCGTGTAGGAGCGGCCTTGAACCACGTTGGAACTCTGCGGATGCTCCGTAAAGCTGGGACAACTCACTTGCCCGAAGTCGATTGTCAATAGAGGCCGGGTATTGGTTGTGGCACGCTCAGAAGAATCAACGTCATAGCCACCGCCTCCAGTGGGCAACAGCGCCCAACCAAAATTATTCTGGCCGTCGGCCCAGGCCGCGACGGCAGAGGTGACATCGATTGTTCTCATCTGAGTCGGAGGCGGCGCTGGAAAGTCGGGAACGAACGAGGCATCTATCGTGGACAACGCCTCACTGTCATTGGGCTGGATAC
>CAZCUL010000159.1:0-4802 GCA_964501475.1 uncultured Verrucomicrobiota bacterium
AAAGAGATCGGTCGCGGCATCCTCGGAATACCCGAATTTCCGCATTAAATAGGAAACCAGGGCCGGCTTGTATCGGTTCAGCAAATTGCCCAGCGCCTTGGTGCCCTCTTCAGTGGACTTTGCTCCGGCAGCAATCACCGAGGACCAGTGCGTTGAGGGAAAATGATCCATACGCTCTCTTCGCCTATAACAATTCCTGTCGTTTCCGAACGAATCTCCACGATCACACCGGCTTCGCGACAAGCGACACACCAATGCAAAATCAGTTTTAGTACGTGAGCGCTCTCCATGCTCTTTCTGCTCAAGGGGGGAATTCGCACCATCCTGATGCGATTAAGCGGGACCACGCTTCGTCCAGCCTCAACTTCCGGCAAGACAAGCGCACGTTCCGTTCACCTTTCGCCCCCGGTGAACTTCACGCTTCTAGTTAGCCCAGAAATGCAGAGAAAAGGCAAGGCTTTTCGGTAATTCTCATTCAACCCTGAGCGCGGCTGCGGAACGGGAGGGCGAAGCGTCCTCGCTGAGCCGCTTCGGCGGCTCGCCGAGGACGGACTCGCCCTGCCGCGGTCCGCTCCCGCGCCCTTCGAGACGGAAGCCCGGTTCTGGAAAAAATCGTTTCAAATGCGACGAGATCAGGCAAGATATTCACCGTCTTTGCGTTAATAAGGTTGGACCTTGGTTAACACATTCTGCCCGAAGACTATTTTTTTGGGTTGCCCAGGAGCGGTGTTTGCGTTCGGTGGTTACAACCAGCGGAATTCGTAAGTGGACGTTTGGTGACAGCCATTTACCTGAGGCTCGGTATCGTGAATGACTGCGGCGGGACAGACCTCGCGTCAGGTCAGGCCCTGCTCAGAGGGATGGCTGCAGGAAGTAAAAATCAGAATCATGAAGGAATGTCCGGGAACTCGCCGCTCCGAGAAGCAGGTTGCGGCCAGTTATGCCCGCATCCCCGGCTGGAAGCGTCCCGTGGATATCGCGTTTGTTGTGTTAACTTTACCGGTATGGCTGCCCCTGATGTTGCTCATCAGCGTGGGCATCAAGCTGGTTTCGCCCGGCCCCATCTTCTTCCGGCAGACCCGCATCGGCTATAAGGGAGAGCCGTTCACCTGTTTCAAATTTCGCAGTATGCAAGCTGGCGCGGAGGTGTCGATTCACCGGGACCATCTTGATCGCCTGATCAAGGAGAACCTCCCCATGACCAAGATTGACGATAACGGGGACCCGCGGGTGGTTCGCTTGGGACCGTTGCTGCGGGCGAGCGGGTTGGATGAACTCCCCCAGTTCATCAACGTCCTCAAAGGGGAAATGAGCGTCGTGGGCCCGCGCCCCGCCACTATTTATGAATTCCAGCGATACCAGCCCCGGCACCGAAATCGGCTCGGCGCCTTGCCCGGCCTGACCGGCCTGTGGCAGGTGAGCGGCAAAAACAGCACCACGTTCGAAGAAATGGTGCGTCTGGATACTTCTTACGCCAGACAGTGCTCGCTCTGGCTGGATCTCAAGATCATGGCCCGAACCTTCCCTCTTTTGTTGCGGCAGACACGCGAATTTTTGCGGAAGCGAAAGCGGAAGAGCGTCTCGCAGTCGCAGCAAACCGCTGCCGTGGCGGTGGAGACGAATAGAAGCAATTAACAACCCTTTACCAGGAAGGACCTATGGCCAAACCAATCAGAATCGGCGTCGTCGGTTGCGGATACTGGGGACCGAATCTCATTCGGAATTTTCGGTCTCTCCCCGGCTGCACCATGAAGATGATGTGCGACGTGGACCCTGAACGGCTCCGGCACCTTCGAACCGTCTATCCGGAAGTGGAAGGGCATCCCGATTACAACCACCTCCTGAACGGCGGCGGGGTGGACGCGGTCGTGATCGCCACCTCGGTCCGAATGCATTTTCCAATGGCCAAACAGAGCCTGCTCGCCGGCAAGCACACATTCATCGAGAAACCGATGGCGACCTCGGCCGACGAGTGTGAGGAATTGATCGCCTTGGCCCGCAAAAAGGGGCTCACCCTGATGGCGGGTCACACCTTTCTCTATTCGGCTCCTGTTCGCCGCATCAAGCAGATCGTCAGTTCCGGCGACCTTGGCGACATTCGCTATATCAGCTCGCGGCGGTTAAACCTGGGGCTCTTTCAAAAGGACATCAACGTCGCCTGGGACCTGGCCCCGCACGACATTTCGATTATCCTCCACGTCATGGACGATTTCCCATCGAGCGTAAACTGCCGCGGCAACGCGCATGTCACGCCCGGCATCGAGGACGTCACCAACATGTGTCTCAGTTTCCGCAATGACCGGTTCGCCGTCATCCAAAGCAGTTGGCTGGATCCCCGCAAGGTGCGGGAGATGACCATTGTGGGCACAAAGCGCATGATTGTTTATGACGACGTCGCGCCCATCGAAAAGCTCCGGATTTATGACGTGCGTGTCGAGCGGCCGCCCCATTACGACACCTTTGCCGAGTTCCACTATTCCTACCATTACGGCGACAGTTACGTTCCCTATATCAAGCAGGAGGAACCGTTAAAAACGGAATGCCAGCATTTCCTGGATTGTATTCGCGAGGGACGGGCGCCCTTGTCCGACGGACGTCAGGGCCTGGACCTGGTCCGCATTCTGGAAGCTTCCTCGACCTCGTTGAAACATCATGGCGCGGCGGTCAGCCTGTCGCCGCCCCAACCCGCCCCCGCCTGGGCGACGCCGCCCGTGCGGCCCTCACGCCAGAGCCAGCGCGCTTCCCTCGCCGTATGAGCAGCCAGTCGCAAGTTTGTCAGCAGATCGCCCCCGACGTGAAACTCGGTCAGCGGGTCCGTCTCCATGGCTTCGTCAACCTCTACGGCTGTGAGATCGCCGACGACGTCAGGATCGGCACCTTCGTCGAGATTCAAAAAGGCGCCAGGATCGGCAATCGCTGCAAGATCTCGAGCCATACCTTCATCTGCGAAGGAGTGGTCCTGGAAGATGAGGTCTTCGTCGGGCACAATGTGACCTTCATCAACGATCGTTATCCCCGCGCTACCACTGAAACGGGCGAGATGCAAACCGAGGCCGATTGGACCTGTCAGCAAACGCGCGTGGGGCGCGGGGCCTCCATCGGCTCGGGCGCCACTTTGCTGGGCGGAGTTTGCATTGGTGAATTTGCCATCATCGGCGCGGGCAGCGTTGTGACCAGGGACGTTCCAGCCCGGGCCATTGTGGCGGGTAATCCCGCGCGGATTCTCCGCTCGATTCCGTCGAACCCTTCTGCGGGCGCTTCGCTCCAACCTGCCGGTGCCCGCGCATGAAAGTCCCATTCCTCGACCTCCATGCTCAGAACAGTCCGCTGCGCGGCGAAATCAACGCGGCCATGCAGGAGGTGATCGATGCGAGCGCCTTCGCCAGCGGACCGTTCGTCAAGAAGTTCGAGGACGAGTTCAGCCTGTTTTGCAACTGCCCGTTTGCGGTCGGTGTCGGCAGCGGCACGGAGGCGATTTGGCTGACGTTGCTCGCCCTGGGCATTGGCCGGGGCGACGAAGTCATCACGGTGCCGAACACGTTTATTGCCACGGCGGAAGCCATTACCTTTTGCGGCGCCAGCCCGGTTTTCGTGGACGTGGACGACGAGACCTGCACCATGGACCCGCGGCTCATCGAGCGGGCCATCACACCCCGGACCAAGGCGCTCATTCCCGTCCATTTGTATGGCCAGATGGCGGACATGGACCCGATTTTGGAATTGGCCAGGAGCCGCGGGCTCTATGTGATTGAAGATGCCTGCCAGGCGCACGGCGCCGAATATCGCGGCAGGAAAGCCGGTTCCATGGGCGATGCGGGATGTTTCAGTTTTTATCCCGGGAAGAATCTGGGCGCCTTTGGCGAAGCCGGCGCTGTGGTGACCAAGGACATGGAACTTGCCCGGAAGATCGAAACTCTGCGCGACCATGGGCAACCGCGAAAATATCACCATACCCTCATAGGCTGGAACGCCCGCATGGATGGAATTCAGGCCGCGGTTCTGCGGGTTAAACTGCGCCATTTATATCAGTGGAATTCCCGCCGCCGCGCCTATGCCCGCATTTACGATCAATTGTTCGAGGACCTGAAGGACATCGCCGTGCCGAAACAGGCCGCCGATCGCACACACGTTTACCATCTTTACGTCATCCGCGCCGCGAATCGGAACCAGATTATGGCCACGCTCGGGCGCAAGGGGATTGGCTGCGGCATTCATTATCCGGTGCCATTGCATCTGCAGGAGGCTTACGCGTCGCTCGGATTGAAGTCCGGCGCATTTCCGGTCGCCGAGCGCTGCGCCGAGGAAGCCCTTTCGCTTCCCATTTACCCTGAGCTGACGGTGGAACAGATCGCGATGGTGGCGCGCGAAGTGCGCGAGGCATTGCAACCGGAAAAGGAGGCTTGTGAAGCCGCTGTTTGAAATTTCTTTGCAACATTGGTTCTCGCTCTCCATGAACCCGTGCTGCGTTGTGGCTCAATTTGGACTGCGGTGGCAAGCGAAGCGCGACACCGCTTTGGCTCTGTCGGTCGTGGCAGAAGCCGAAGCCAAAGCACCGTCGCCCCTGCGCTCTGCCGGCGCACTCCAGAAGGCTCACCATGAGTTTCTCTTTCACGACTCACGCTGGAGCGCGGGTCCGGGCAGGCGAAACGCCTGTCCTACGCTAGAGCTTGTCCCAAAATCGTCGGTTTCGAAACTTTGTCGGAAACTTCGTCGGCGAACTTTGTCGAAATACCCGCCAATCGACAAGGTTTCCGACAAGGTTTCCGACAAAGGAGGGAAGGATCTCTGTTCTGGGACAGACC
>CAZCUL010000160.1:0-3369 GCA_964501475.1 uncultured Verrucomicrobiota bacterium
CTCGGCGCACTGATGGCTTCGTGGCATTTTTTTGCGGTGAAGGAACTCGAGCGCATCCAGGGCCAACTGAACAGCCTGAACCAGGTGATGACCGCGGTGCAAAACCTGGCCAACGAATCGGTGCTCTATAGCCGCCAGAATCCCTCCATCGATCCCATCTTACAGGAATTCAATTTGAAACAGCCGGCTGGAGCAGCGCAGGGGCTCCGAGGCACGAACGCCCTTTCTGCACCCGCGCCGGGCACCGGTCCGCTCTCCAGTCCCGGAGCAACTCCCCCCGTTTCTCCGCTTCCTCCCCGATGACAAAAGGCACGTATGAATTCAACTGATCCTTCTTCTCACGCGCCGGAAGTGACGCGTTCATCTGCCGAGTTCGAAAGGCTCCGGCGGCAGCACGAGACATTGCGCTTTTATTTTGTAGCGGTCCTGGCAAGCCTCATCATTCTGGCGGTGGGAGTGGACCTCTTCATCGGCAAGCAGATGCGACTGGCGCGGAATCAGGTGAAATATCAACGGCCGCTTCTCAACCAGGCCCAATCGAATTTTCAGCGCCAACACGAACCGGTCATTAAGAGGTTTACCGGTCGCTTGCAGGCTTTTGCGCGCACGAACAGCGATTTTCAGCCTGTTCTGGAAAAGTACCAGCCTGCCTTGGGAAGGTTTCTGACGGGAGCGCCTTCTCCGGTCCAGCCGGCCGGTTCTGTTACGTCCGAACCATAGAGCGCCGGCACAGGGCCAGCCCACCAGATTACAAAGCAGCCCCCTGCGGTTGAACCGGCGCCGTCGGAGCGTTGGTCAAGCGGGCGCCACAATCGCCGCAAAAGCGGGCTTGGGGTGGTGAAGGATTTCCGCATTGATGGCAGCGAAGGAGGGCGGATTTGGCGCGGTGGCCAATCATCAGGTTCCGAATGTAAGGAATCCAGGTGAAGAGGTACGCGAAAATGAAAACCGAGTCCTGCTGGTAAATGCCGTAGGAAAGGAGACAGAACGAGCCCAGCAGGCTAAGCCACCAAAATGCCACCGGGACGACCACGCGCTTCGACTTCTCAGTGGCGATCCATTGCACGAAAAAGCGGGAGAAAAACAGGATGTTGCCGGTCCATCCAATCACTTTCCAGACATGCCATTGAATCCCAAAGAATTTGTCGTCCACCCACACCAAGTAAGGAAACCAGTCCATAGGAAGCGAAATTAAGCCCTACCCGTATGAGGCTGACAAATAGAATAACACTTCCTTCCGGAGCCCGCCGGAGCCCGGACCCTCAGGGGAATTCAACGGCCACGCCCGGCAATGCGCCACGATTGCGGAGCGGCCGAGACGACCGCGGCAATTGCGCCTGTGGGAACCGGTTTTTCAGGTTTTTTTTGGACGGCATCCGGCGGCAAAGCTTCCCATCAGCACGCAAGCCGCTACAACCCCGAGCCCCTGGGACAAAACCGCCTTTGCCATCTTCAATCATTGTTCCCCCTTCCTTTCCTTGAGGGGCTGTTGAGCCTGCTCCAGGACAGGCCGCAGTTTCTCCAACACCAGTTGCAGCCGGCGTGAGTTTAGAGGTTCGGCAAACTCCGCTTCGCGACCGGCGGTCTCGCCGGTGGCCAGCAGTGTTTGTATCGCCGCTACCACGGTTTCCAATTCACTCGGCTTCAGGTCCAGGCTCATATTCTTCTCCTGTTCTATGCGCGCGACGCGCCGGGCAAATTCGAGCAGAATGGCACACGGTTCCAGACAGGGAATGGCGCTCTTGTCAGAGGCGTCCTCGCCAGCCAGGCCTTCCACCGACCAGAGCCGACGCTTGAGGCAAAACTTTCGGTGACAGCAGGAGGCAACCGCCCGTGTGGCCTGCGCGTCGTTCAGAAGCTGCGTGACGCGATACATCCCCGTTTGGCGACCGGTGAAGTCGCGATAGCTGGCCGGCTTGAAACTCCCTTGCTGCACGGCGAACCAATCTGCAACCGCCCCTGGGTAAAAATGGTTCAACGCGCAGTTGAGTTCTGAATCGGTGCAGGCAATGGCGCGCCAGCCGGTTTGAAGGTTCGGGGCGGACTTCAAGGGCCGAAACTCGCCGGAAGCAGAGAACTGAGCCAAGACCCGCAGCTCGGGAATGGAGCGCAATCGCAAGCCCGCAGCGGCGGCCGCCCGATCCTCAAGGTGGCGCAACTCGTATCCCTCGCGCAGACGCGTAATGGCGACCTGGGCGAAGACGAACTCCTGTTTGATCTCGCCCAGCAAAGCAGCCAGCGGCGGGTTGAATGCGGCAACCACAGTGCTTCGAACCTAGTGCATTCGGAGCAGGAGGAAACGGAAATCTTGCCGGGTGAGCTTGACCGGGAAGAAAAGCATTGTCTGTCCATTTAACCCAAGGCATGAAGCAGCCCATGAACTACTTATTGGCCGGCTTAATTGGCTTGATTGGTGGGGTAACGAGCGGTCTGTTCGGAGTGGGTGGGGGAATTGTTATGGTCCCCGCCATGATGCTGCTGATGGGTGTTTCCATCAAAACAGCCATTGGCACTTCGCTGGTCGTGATTGTGCCTACGGCCATCATCGGCTCCTACAAGCACTACACCCAGGAGCAGGTGAATCTCAAACTCGCCCTCTCGCTGGTGCCGATGGCGATGGTGGGCGGCTTTGTGGGGGCCTGGCTGACCCAATATATCCCGGCGGAGCAACTCAAGAGGCTTTTCGGGGCCTTCCTGATCCTGGTGGGATTGCGCCTGATGCTATTCAAGTAAGCCCGCAACGGGGAGCAGGACAGCCCTCGTCTATGCCAACAGAACGGCCAGTTTCCCTTTTGAGAGGGGGCCGCTTCGGAGTAAGGTGTGCACAAGGCTTCTTATGAAATTTCTGTGGACCAGGAGACGGATTTTGTGGGCTATCGTATTCCTTTTGCTGATCATTTATCTGATCGTAGGGGTGATGATGAAGGCGCATTGAGCCGCTGCCTGGCGGTGCATGTGGGAGGAATGGCCAAAAGGGCCAAATGGGCACTGCTATTTGACCCAGGCAAAACAGGCTCTAAGTTCGGTAAGTGAAAGGTGCAGATGCGATGAGGCCGGAAGCCAGGATTCCAGGTGCAAATCGAATTCAGGTCCGCTACGTTGAGGGCAGTGCGTCGGAACAGGTAGGCCCGCTGATTGCTTCGCCTGCTGGTGGGGCGCGGATGGCTCCTTTCGACAACGCTGGACAAACAATTGGCGGCAATGCATTTAATTAAGAAGTTATGAGCGATGAAGCCATGAACAACTTCACGCCGCGCGCCCAACAGGTTTTGGCGCTCGCGCGCAAGGAAGCCGATCGCTTCAACCACAATTTTGTCGGTACCGAGCACTTGTTGCTCGGCCTGATTAAGCTCGGCCAGGGCGTGGCCG
>CAZCUL010000161.1:0-4390 GCA_964501475.1 uncultured Verrucomicrobiota bacterium
AAGCCGCGCAAGTGGTCGGCATCGAATCGCCCATCGACATGGGAGATAAGCTCGAGCGCCAGATCGTAAACGCGCGGGAATCCGGCGGAAGGACCGCTGGTCAGATGCGGAAGCTGGCGATTGAAGCCGCGCGGCAGATGCCGCCGGATGGTGCGAACCTGCTCTTCCATCAAATAGAAGTTGTCGAGCACCCATTCCGCCGCTGGCGTAATGCGACGCCGCTTTTCCACCCGAATACTATCCTCATTATATTGGCGGAGGATCTTTTCATTCTCGGCCAGGCGGGGTATGAGGCGGTCCCGGCCCCGGCGCGGCGCAACTTCATGGCGCTGGGCCAGCGTTTGGGCGTGCCGCTGCAATTGATCGAGGCTGTAAAGCTCGCTCCGTAGCGGCTGCTCTCCCGACGGGACGCCCGAGGAGGTCCTCAGAACGCGAGCGCGTTGAATCGAGTTAAGAAATCCAAAACCCATCTTTTTTGAGCCGTAACAATTCCGGCGGGCCCTATTTAAATACATCTGGGAAAAATGAACAGAACCGACTCATTTTTTCCGGCCAAAACATCAGGGCGGATTATGCACCGAATTTTCCCAGCCGCCGCAAACGCAACGCGACCGTGGCCTTTCACGCGCATCGGGCGGCGCCTTAAACCGCTCTCAGAGATGGATGCAACAGGCCGGAGAGCGAAGGAGACATCCGCAAGAACGCAATCGAAAGCTCGCAGGACTAGCCCGGCTGCGTATTGTTTCGGAAGATGAATGAAAAAAAGGCTCTGCGACTGCCCCACGAGCCCCGCGTCTCACTCGTTGATTCCCCAGTGGGGAGACGCCTCCGGCAATCGTCGCGACGGCGCACCGGCCAGCCCGACATTTGCGGGAGAACTTGAAAACTCCGGCTCGACGGGGAGGAAATCCATTTTCAATTGCGACGCCAGGTGGACCAGGTAAGCGGGGGTTTTAGGATTGGCCCCCTCGGGGGTTGGAATCCCGGCCCACGCAAGAAGCCCGCCCTCCCGGTTTTTCCTGACCGCTAACCCCTGCTCAAGCCACTGCCGAACAGCGGTTGGAAGCGGTGCTGCCCCGTGAGCCGCCACCAACACGGCATCAGCCTCTTCGAGAGCGCTTCGGGCCGCTTGTTCGATATGGGGATCCGCCAGGAAGCAAAACTTCCACCACGTCAACTTGAGCTCGAAATCCGACCAGAGCTTTCGCACTATCGAATCGCAAACAGGGATAATCCGGTTTCGAGCGACCACACCGTCGTAGGCGATAGCCAGGTTGAAGCGTTCGACAGGTTCCGGTTTGCAAGCGGCGAATTCCTGGACAACCATAAGATTAATCCTTTCTTTTTCCCAGCATCTACAATGCTGCTCCGGCCGGGGGAGTCTGGCAATGAAAACTTATTCACTTCTCGCGGCAGCAGACACCATGCGTTTGATCGTCCGCGATGGGCTAGTGCGCTGACAAGCACTCCCGGGCGCAACCCGACCCGCAACTCAACTCAACTGCTTTGGATCATCGTGCGAATCGCTTCGGGGCCAGCTTAAAATGGGCCAGGGAATCGGGAGGCGCAGTTCTCCACTTCTTGGAAAAACCGTTCAGGAATATTCCCGCTTTCGCGGCAGCTTGCATCCCGTTTCTCGTAATTTGCCCGGGGCTCGCTGTGGGGAATCGGGCCTCTCGGAGTTCCACCTATGCGCTCCGGGAAACGCGCTTTTCGAGAATGAAATAGCCGCCTTGAGCGCGCACCAGAAGCCGATGGTGCATGGCCAAATTGATGAGCTTGAGGTTGTTCGCTTCGGTGGGATCGTAGTTCTCGAGAACGATCTTCTCGTAGTCGGCCAGTAAAGAACCCACGCGCTGCAGCCAGTTCGGGTCAGCTTTCAAATCAACGATCGGATTGGCTTGGTTGCTCATAGCGCCGGCTTGGGCGTTTCACCAGCCTGGATTTGCTGCTGCTGATAAAAGGCCGCATAGCCTTGCAGGGTTTTGACCAGATCGAGCAAATCTGCGAATCCAGTCGGTTTGAGGAGAAATGAGTGCGCGCCCAAATCATACGCCCTTTGAATGTCCGAGTCGTCGTCAGATGAGGTCAAAACTACGACCATCATCGGCCGGAGCTCGGGGCGCTGGCGAAGCCATTGCAAAACTTCGATCCCGTCCACATAAGGCATCTTCAGGTCGAGCAACATGAGAAACGGCAGCGGGTGCTCTTCGCGATTTGCATAAGATGCTTCCCCGCTAAGGTAGTTGATCGCCTCCCGGCCATTGCGGACGATTTCCAGCCGCTGCGCCGGCCGAATGCGCTCAAAAGCTCGCTGCATGAGCGTCGCATCGTTCGGATCATCCTCCGCCAGCAACACAGTAGAGCAATCAACCATAGCGAACATCCATCGTAGCACGCCTTTCCGACTCTGCTAGCAAAAACCGACTCTCTCCGAAGTGAGGGCATTCGACAGCGCGGCCGTCTTCGTCCGCAGCGCGTTCCGAAAACCCCGGGCTTATTGGGACTAAAGAGATTTCGCCATTCCAGCCGCCGTTCGCCGGTGGCGGTATGCCCGCGAAGTGGACGAAGCTTGCCCCTAAAGACGACTTCGGTCACAACTCGGGCGCGACATGGAAACGACGTTGAGATTATGAGCATAGCCTTGCCCACTCTCCTTCGCGGCTTCGCGGGCCATCGCGGTCCGGCCCGGACGCTCTGCCGCTGTAAAAGTCTGCTTGTTATTTTGTCGGTGACCGCTCTGCTGCCGGGTTGCTCCATCAGAAAAATGGCGGTCAATAAACTCGGAAATGCCCTGGCCGCCAGCGGCTCTACCTTTGCGTCCGATAACGATCCGCAACTGGTTCGCGACGCGGCGCCTTTCAGCCTGAAACTGATGGAGAGCTTGCTGGCCGAAAGTCCGCGCCATCAAGGCCTGCTTCTGGCCGCCGCCCGCGGGTTTACCCAGTACAGCTACGCATTTGTGGAGCTTGATGCGGACCGGCTGGTGGAAGAGGACCTTTCTGCAGCCGACGAGCGCTGGAATCGTGCCCGAAAGCTCTATCTGCGGGCGCGCGATTATGCTCTGCGCGGATTGGAAACCAGATATCCGGGTTTCACTGCAGCTTTAAAGGAAGACCCAAAGGAAGCCGTTCAACGCACTCGTGTTCGAGATGTGCCCTTTCTCTATTGGACAGCCGCGGCCTGGGGCGCGGCCATTTCGGTCTCAAAAGATGATCCGGACCTCATCGCCGACCAATTGATCGTCGAGGCGCTCATTGATCGTGCGCTGGAATTGGATGAGGATTGGGAGAAAGGCGCCATCCACATGTTTTTGATTGCCTATGAAATGGCGCGGCAGGGCGCGCGGGGCGATCCCGCTGCAAGGGCGCGGCGGCATTTCGAGCGCGCGCTCGATCTTTCGGGAGGACAGGCAGCGTCTCCTTTGGTAGCTTTCGCCGAAACCGTGGCGGTGCAGCAACAGGACCGGGCGCTGTTTGAAAAATTGTTGCAGCAGGCGCTGGCCATCGATCCGGAGGCCAGGCCTGAGGCGACCTTGTCGAACGTAATCATGCAGGATCGCGCCCGATGGCTGCTCTCGCGCATCGACGAATTGTTCTTGCCGTTGCCAAACGAGGAACAAAAGTAGGGCTATGATGTCAGCACGCTCGATGAAGCTTCAAAAACTGGTTTGGGCCGCCGCACTGTTCTGTTTCGGCATACTGCCGGCGCGGCCGGCCACCATCACTTTGGGAACATTGGTGCCCGAAGGCACCTCCTACCACCGCTCCCTTCTGGAAATGGGAGAACAGTGGCGCGGGGCCCCCGGCGGTGGCGTGCGGCTGCGCATTTATGCCGGCGGCAGACTCGGCGGCGAGGCCAAGATGGTCAGCCAAATGCGATTGGGCGCGCTGGATGCGGGACTTCTCACGACCGTAGGGCTGGCTGAAATCGAACCCGCAGTCACCGGCCTGCAAACGACGCCCATGATGTTTCGCTCACTCGAGGAGCTCGATTATGTGGCGGCCAGACTTCAGCCCATGCTCGAAAAGCGAATGGAGGCCAAGGGATTCAAAGTTCTGTTCTGGAGCGACGCCGGCTGGATCCGGTTCTTTTCCAAAGAGCCGGTCGTTTACCCGGATGATCTGCGCAAAATGAAGCTTTTTAGCTGGGCGGGAAATCCGAAAACCGTCGAGCTCTGGAAAACGGCCGGTTTTCATCCCGTCCCCCTGGAAACGGCAAACATTGTGCCCATGCTGGACACCGGCTTGATCAACGCCGTGCCCATGCCCCCCTTTGTGGCTTTGGCCAGTCAGGTTTATAACCGCGCCCCGCACATGCTCGAACTCAACTGGGCGCCGATGATCGGCGCGATGGTCGTGCGCAAGGCAGCCTGGGATAGACTTCCCGC
>CAZCUL010000162.1:0-4612 GCA_964501475.1 uncultured Verrucomicrobiota bacterium
GGGCGCGCCTCCGGCAGCGGCCACGGCCGGCGCACCGGCCAATGCCCGGGCTGGGACCATAGCCTCCAACACCGGCAGGGCCATTGCCGTTCCCAGTCCCTTCAAAAATGTCCTGCGCGGAATTTGCCAATTCTTGTTCTCCATAAGCCTGTTATCTATCCCAATTGTTAACTTTTCAAACTCTATCAACATTGCGCCGTCTGCACAACCTTTGAATCAACAAGAAAGTCGGAGCCGCCGGGGCCTTTGACGCGGGCTCTTGCAGTTCTCGATTCAAAGCACGGACCTGTCCATTTGTGCTTAACTCCATTACGAGGTCGGGCCTTCCCCTTCCCCACGCCGCATCTGGAATGGGGTGCTCTTCACCACTCCCAGGATCAGCGCTGAGAAACGATCTTCGTTGGCGCTTAATCGTTTCAGAATCTGGTCCACCGCGCATTTGTCATAATATTCCAAACCGCGTCCCAGGGCGTAGGTCAGCATCTTCTCCGATAAACACTTCAAATATTCCTCACGCTTGCTCTCGGCCAGGATGCGCCGCAATTCTGCCGGGCCGTTAAATTTTTCGCCTGTGACCAATTCGCCCGAAGCGTCAATCGGAAAGCGTCCTTCCTTCTCGCGCCATGCGCCCACGCCGTCGAAATTCTCCAAGCCGAAGCCGAGCGGGTCCATTTTGGCATGACAGGAGGCGCAGCCGGGATCGGCCCGGTGTTGCTCCATCCGCTCCCGTAACGTGCCCTCGATCCGGCGGCGTCTGCCCTCCGGGAGTTCAGGCACATCCGGTGGCGGTGGCGGCGGATGATACCCGAGCAAATTCTCCAGGACAAACAAGCCGCGTTTCACCGGCGAGGTGCGGGTGGGATTCGATGTAATCGTCAAGACACTGGCATGAGTCAGCACTCCGCCCCGCGGGGTTCCCTGAAGCGAAACCTTTTGAAAGTCGTTCCCGCTGATTCCTTCCATCGCGTAATGTTTGCCCAGGCGTTCGTTTACGAAAGTGTAGTCCGCATCGACAAAGTCGAGGACACTCCGATCTTCGCGCATGACATGCTCGAAAAACAGCTCCGTCTCCTTTCGCATGGCGCCGCGCAGGGCATTATCGAAGTCCGGAAAATCGCGCCTGGCCGGCGAGGCGATGTCGAGATTGCGGAGCTGAAGCCACTGTCCGGCGAAGTTCTGCACGAGCTCGCGCGACCGGGAGTCCTTCAACATTCGCCGCACCTGCGTTTCGAGATTCCGCCGTAACGTGCCCGCTTGCGCCTGGGCGAAGAGGTCCTCGTCGGGCATCGAACTCCAAAGGAAGTAGGAGAGTCTCGAAGCCAGGGCATATTCGTTGATCGCGTGAATTCGCCGCGGATTGTCGGGTTCCGGCTGCAATTCGCCACGGAAGAGGAAGTGCGGCGATACGAGCACGGCCTGAAGCGTCCTTTGAATGCTCTTTTCGAAATGATTCAGTTGTCTGTCGGTCTGCTCAAAAAAACCGAGCAGCCGGTCCACTTCCTCCT
Source organism: uncultured Verrucomicrobiota bacterium (assembly GCA_964501475.1). Lineage (GTDB taxonomy): Bacteria > Verrucomicrobiota > Verrucomicrobiia > Limisphaerales > CAZCUL01 > CAZCUL01. The sequence continues at coordinate 1,506 of CAZCUL010000162.1, forward strand.
TGGCCAGAGGGCGGCGATAAGCGCGAGTGGCAAATTGAGCGATGATCTCGCGGGCGGCGACGGACCGCGTCGAAGGGGTCGGTTTGCGCACAAAAATGCGGGTATGCGTTTCGGGCAACGGTTGGGAGCCGGGCGGGCCGGCGATTTCCAGATAATCCACCAGCAGATTGCGATCGCCTCGCTTTTTCGGGTCCGGATCGTCCTGGTTGACGTAGTTGTTGATGTAGGCGGCGCCGATGCGATGCGAGCCTGCCTTAAGATGGACCTTCACTTCGTAGATTTGCGGGCGGTTCTCGACCGCCTTCACGTCGAAGGTTTTGACCGCCTTGCCGTCCACGCGCACTTCCATCCGCGCCGGCTCGGGGCCTGCCTGCTGTCCAAACGCCCGCACGCGCACCGTGTATTCACCGTCATGCCGGAAAGGATGATTTCGAAAAGCCTCACCCTCGCGGTTCAATTCCAGATACTTTCCCACCGGACCGCCCGGAGCGTCCGACTTTAAATCCCTTTCCGCCTCAAAGCGGTGAGTGGGACCGTTCGTTTGCGGTTCGGTGACAATGGCTGCGTCCAGTATCTTCTCCGCCGCTGCGAGGTACTTTTCCAGAAGCATGGGGGAGAGCGACAGAACGTCGCCGATGTTGTCAAAGCCGTAACCGGTGTCGTCGGCCGGGAAGTTTGCGGCGGGTTGAAAATCCATGCCCAGCAGGTCGCGGATGGTATTGTTGTATTCCTCCCGGTTCAAACGGCGAATGGTCACGCGGCCGGGATCGGGATTATCGCAATCGACTTTGAAGATGGTGGATTCGATCCAGGCAGTGACCTGGTCGCGCTGCTCGAGAGAAGGCTGCGGCTTGTTCTTGGGGGGCATTTCGCCGATTCGCAGGTTGTGGAGAACTTTCTCCCAGGTCTTGCGATCCTTGAGCACGCCCGCTTCGGTCCGGTAAAGGCTCAAATTCAAATCGGCCTTCTGCCTTTCTTCCCCGTGGCAGCCGTAACAGAATTCGCTCAGGAACGGTTGAATCTCCCGGCTAAATCCAGGACCAGACGTTGACGATTCGGCAGCCAACAACGGCACCGCGCCGAACCGGGCGGTGAAGACGCCGACCATGAGGACCGTGCCAATTCTCGATAAAACCATCTTGTTAAGCCTGCAACTCAAGGACCTTGGACGCAAACGGGCTGCCCGGAATTTAAAAAGAGTTTGACGGGCCGCGTCCGGGCCTGAAAAGGCAGACGGAGTTCGCCCCCAGCAAGTTACGGGAATCAGGCGCGTTCGTTGATCGCCTGGCTGATCGCAAATCCAATCCAAACGGCCAAAAGGCAAAGCATCACCGATCCAAAAACGTTTGTCAGCGCCGGCAACCACTCCCGCCGTTGCAGAAAAATCAGGGTCTGCAGACTGAACGACGAAAAGGTCGTGTAACCCCCGAGCAAGCCGAACATGAAGAATTGGCGTCCTGTGGGGCCGAGGACCATCCGACCCTCGACCTCGGTCCAGGCATAAAGAAACCCAATCAGGAAACAGCCGCTGACATTGGCCAGGATTGTTCCCCAGGGAAATGCGTCTCCCCATCGCCGGGCAACCGAGTCAAAAATCCAATATCGCGCCATACTCCCGAGCGCGCCGCCTAATCCGATCCAGAGATACGCATGCATGACTTTCTGCCGCCGGTGTTACAGCCGCAGAAGGCCGGAGGAAAGGCAAAATGCGCAACGCGGACTGCCATTCCTGCCATTGGTCAGGAACGCCGATGCGCGCCAATTCTCCGCCGGCTCCAAAGCACGTCACAGCTTTGGCCGGCAGATGCGCCGCCTGAGCCGCCGGCGAGAATATCCGATTGCCAGGATGATGAATGCGAGGAGGCCCACCGCGATTGTGCCGGGCTCCGGAACCACCGGAACGCCGGCCGCATCCACCGGTTCCAAACCGGCCCGGTCGTATTGCTGCTGCGTCTCAAGAACGACCGCGCCGCTGACCGCAGTCACCAATTGATACTGCGCGGCGAGCTTGACGGCTTCCTGAATCTTTCGCGCCGCATTCAGCCTCGAAACCTCCTCGTTCGCCCAAAGCCGCGCCAGGTGCCTGGTGGCTTGCTTTCCTCCCCGCGTGTCAACCGGTGCCGGCACCCTTTCGCGCACAAGCTGAAAGGCATTCTCGCCGCCGTTCCAGCCCTCGAAAAGCCGCTGGAGATCGGCGTTCAAACCGCGAAAGCGCGGCACGATTCGAAGCGAAGCCGAGCCATCCAGCTTTTCCACAATCCGGTTCGGGCCCGCGGCGGTTTGGACGTCATAAAGCAGCGGATGCCCCTGGCTCCATTCGCAGCGTTGTTTCAATCGCTCTGCGCTCTCGAACGCCATCGGCTGCGGGCCGTGTATCCACACAATCACTCCTCGCTCGGCGGCGGCTGCGAGATTCCAGGCCCGCAGGAGAGCGGGGACATTGTCCTGGCCTCCTTTTCCGCGCAACTCACGCACGCGCTCGACGAGCGCGCTCAACCCGGGCTTCCCGCTCTTCGCCGAGGTCAATTCCTCCACTTCATCGCCCGCATATAAAATGCTCACGGCTATCTCCGGCGAAAGGTGCCGAAGCGCATCGCCAATCTCCCCGAAGAACGGTCTCATCTGCCGCGAGCCGTCGATGACCAGGACAACGCGATCCGGTTTTAAAGCGTTTCCCTGATGAAACGTCTGCCGGATCAATGTCTCGCCCTCTTCTGTCTTATCCACTGCCGACCACAGCACCTGGACGTCTGAGGAACGTTGAACGCGCAAAGCATTTCCCCACTGAGCCAGCATCGCATCCGTCATTTCGCCATGAACTGCGTGGCGATGACCGCTGGCCCGGGCGGGGGTGGAAACCATTCCTTCCCCTTTCAGAGCATCCGGCGATTCCACCCAAATGGAATGACTGAACTGCTCGGGCAAACTGAAGTTTCGCTCGAGGAAACAGGGCCAGCGCAAAAGCCCGCCATCCAGCGTCTCCAGCACCAGCGGGGCGGTGATGCCAATGCGAACCTTCATGGTCCCACCGGTCGGCGGCACAGGAAAACATTGCATCAAAATCCGGTCCGGCCCGGCGGTCGTGACCAGAACCGGATCGCGTTGCT
>CAZCUL010000163.1:0-2716 GCA_964501475.1 uncultured Verrucomicrobiota bacterium
GTCTGTCCCAGAACAGAGCTCCTTCCCTCCTTTGTCGGAAACCTTGTCGGAAACCTTGTCGATTGGCGGGGTATTTCGACAAAGTTCGCCGACGAAGTTTCGAAACCGACGATTTTGGGACAAGCTCTAGATAGAAGGCCATGTCGTTCCACGTCAATTCAGGGTAATCAGCGCAAACACATTTGCCAACCCCGGCAGCGGGCAATTCATTTTGCGGAGCGGCCCAATAGACTTTGGGAAAGGCGTCCGGAAGTCCGGGGAACGCGACCTTCACGCGCCTTCACGCCGCTTTCCGGCTGCGCGTCCGAAATTCGCGCGGACTCAAGCCAGTATGTCGCTTAAAAGCCGCGCTCAGATATTCCGGGCAGGAGAATCCGGCGCGTTCGGCGATTTCAGCGATGGAAAGAGTCGTCCCCGCCAGCAGTTCCTTGGCGCGCCGCAGCCGGATGTGAAGGATCTCCTCGTAGGGCGATCTCCGCAGATGCTGGCGCAGTTTGCGCTCCAAGAGCGTCCGCGACATCGGGACCGCGCGGAGCACCTCCTGGACGCCGATTCCACGGCAGGCATTTTCACGAATGAAGCGCACCGCAGCCGCAATCTGGCGATCGCTTACCGCCACAACATCCGTCGATTGGCGAACGGCCACGCCGACCGGGCTGACGAGGTAGGTCCGCGCCGTTACACGGCGTCCGCGCATCATGTCCTGGAGCAAGGCGGCCGCTTCATAACCGGCGCGGCAGGAATTGGGAATGACGCTTGAGAGCGGGGGATCACAGAGATCGCACAGGACTTCGTCGTTGTGCTGTCCAATAACGGCGATTTCGTCCGGGACCTGCACGCCGAGTTCGCGGCACACTCCTAATACCTGTTGGCCGCGAATGTCGTAACAGGCCATGATGCCCGCGGGTTTGGGCAGTGATTGAATCCAGCGTCCCAACTTCTCTTGTTCCGCCTCCCAGTCGGCAAAGTCCTCCGGCTGCGAATCAAAGACTGCGCAGGAATGTCCTTCCTGCCGCAGAAAATCGGAGAAATTCCGCCCATGCGAGGCCGACCACTTGAAGCGCCGGTCGCCGCAATAACCGAAATGCTCGAAGCCGCGCTCGATCAAATGTTCGGCGGCCAGTCGCGCGACCGCGGCACTGTCGCTGATCACGACCGGGAACTCCGGCGCGAGCCCGGCCGCGCTGACATTGACGATGGGGACTCCGGTCTTGCGAACGGCCTGCTCGGTCTCCTTGTTTTCAATGCGCGCGATGACGCCATCGACGCGCCACCTGGCCAGCCAGGGCGGCGGCGGATTTCCCCGCGCCCACTCCGTCAAGTGAACCGCCCAGTCGGTGTGCTCGCGTGTGTAGTTGCGAATGCCCAAAAGCAGCTCCCGACCGTAGCGGTTCGAGGTTTCGATCAGCAAGGCAACGGCCGGACGCGCGATGGTCTTGTACCGGGTCACGCCCCATATGGTTGCCGCGGCGACGTAAAATCACAACAAAAATACGGAAAGGCTCATGGACCGTTTGGTGGCCAAGCGGGTAAGAATTATGACATCGCGTGAATCAGTATCCATCAGCGACGGGTGTGCGTCCGGAATTCCCGACTCGGGCTGATCTTGTTTCGCCAGCCGCTCCCAAATCAATCCTCATGCCGTAAACTTATGAAACCCAGCAGCCGTTTTTTCCGTTTCGTTCTGAATGTTATCGCCTTTTCGGCGATTCCCATCACGTCCATATCCGCAGCCACCATTGCCGAGGAGACGTTCGACGATTCCAATCCGGGCGCGCTCGCCGGGCAGGCTGGGGGCACGGGGTGGGCGGCGGCCTGGGCCAGCGCCGGGAATATGGCCGAGGTGGTCGATACCTCCGGCAATCCGCTCACCTTCAACCCGGCGGGAGGCACCCTCATTGACGGAAACGGCCAGGCGCTGCAGTTGACCGGAACGGCGGCTGCCATCGCTGCCAGCCGGCAGTTGGCGACAGCGCAGACGGATACTTTTTACGTCGCTTATCTTATGCGAATTAACGCCGGGTCCTGGACGGACACGGACACCTACACCCTTCATCTGTCCGGAGACGCTACGACCACCGCCACCACAGCCAATTTCGGCGTCCGCGGCACCAACGGCTTTATCGTGCGCAGCGGCACGGGCGCCCCCGTTCCCGGGGCCAGCGTCTTTATCGCGGGCGCGACCGACGTGGGGGTTGCCAATTACCTGGTCGCGCGCGCGAGCAAGCTCGACGGCGGCGGAAGCCCGACCGCCACTTACGACAGGGTGGACGTCTGGATCAATCCGGCCGTCAACGACGATGTCAGTTTTCCCAACGGGCATATTCAACTTCAGTTGGGCGCCGGCACGGGGATAGGCACTGTCAACTATTTGTTTGTCCGCACTGCCGCGTTCGAAGCGGGCGATAGCGCCCAGTTCGACGAGCTTACGGTCACGTCGGACTGGCCGCTGGGCGCGGGGCTGGGCCCGCCCAACATCACAAGTATCTCGCCGGAGGATGGCACCGCCTTCCATGATGAAGCCGCCGGGATCAGCTTCAGCGTTCTTTCCGACCAGCCCATTCCCAGTTCAAACATCGCTCTGACCTTGAACGGTGCCGACGTCAGCGGCCTCGTCTTCAGCGGAAATTCCAACGCCTGGGACGTCTCCTTCGCGCCATTGCAGCCCGAGGTCGCTTATACGGCTGTCATGACCGCGAGCAAGTCCGCCGGCGTG
>CAZCUL010000164.1:0-17034 GCA_964501475.1 uncultured Verrucomicrobiota bacterium
TTTGGCCACAACCCAGTGAGCGTGCGGCACGGGAGGAAAGTGCCCCGGCGAAAGTTCTCGCCCTCGCGTTCGTACCATTATCAGCGGAGGGTACGCAAAATCGTCTTTTGACCATGCACTCCTTATTTCAATGGCAGTGGCCCGCTGCGGGGATGCTCCCTCGTCGCGCCTTGCCCCAGACCATTTTGGGCGCAACGAAACACCAGTCAATTGCGAGACACCACACTGAAGCTCCGCACGCAGCCGCGCTCCTGGTTAAAATAAGAACCGGGAAAACCGGGAAGATTGACCTTTGCGGGTTTTCAGGTAGTCCTAGGTTGTGCGCGAATTGAGGTCTTCATTACGGCTTTTCGGCGGTTCGTTCCGGCTCTGCGGCGTCCTCCTGGCGGCGGTCACGGCGTTTGCCGCCCAGGCACAGCGGGTGCCGGTGCAGGAGAAGGAGCTTTCCAACGGCATGCGGCTGCTGATGGTCGAGCGGCGGGACGATCCGACCGTTGCGGGCGGCTGGGTGGCGCATGTGGGCAGCGCGAACGAAGCTCCGGGCATGACCGGGATCGCCCATTTGTTCGAGCATATGATGTTCAAAGGCACGCCCACCATTGGAACGAAGGATTATAAGAAGGATCAAGAGATCATTGCCGAACAGGAACGGGTGCGCGGAGAGATGCGGAAGGAGGAGGCCCGGATGCGGGCCGCGTATCGCAGGGGCGAGATCGACGATTTGCTCAAGCCGGAGAACAAGACCGAGCGATATCGGGAGCTGGAAAAGGAGTTCGGCAAGCTGATCGAGCAGCAGCGGGAAGTTTTGGTGAAGAATGAATTCGACCGGATTTACACACGCGAAGGCGCTTCCGGGATGAACGCTTTCACCACGCCGGACATGACCGGTTACTTCATTACTGTCCCTGCCAACAAGCTGGAATTGTGGATGTGGATGGAATCCGAACGGATTCTGCGGCCGGTTTTCCGCGAGTTTTATGCGGAGCGCGACGTGGTGTTCGAGGAACGCCGCATGCGCACCGAGGCCACGCCTTTGGGGAAGTTTGCCGAGACCTTCGAGGCCATGATCTGGGAGTCGCATCCGTATGGCTGGCCCACAGTCGGCTGGCCGTCGGACATTCCGGCCATTTCGAAAGCGCAGGCCGACGCTTTTTATGATCTTTATTACGCGCCGCAAAACATCAGTCTGATTCTGGTGGGCGACTTTGATTCCGCGACGGCGCTGCCTGTGGCGGAGAAATATTTCGGCCGCATCCCGCGCGGGAGGGAGGACGCTCCGGAAGTGGTGACGATCGAGGTCGAGCAGCCGGCCGAAAAACGCATGTATGCCGAAGCCGAGGCCAATCCGCAGGTGGAGATGGTCTGGCATACGGTGCCCTACGCGCACAGGGACTCTTACGCCTTGAACATCCTTTCCCAGATTCTCTCGACGCGGACGGGACGGCTTTACAAGGGCCTGGTGCTCGGTTCGCAAGTGGCCACGGAGGCGAGCGCCTATCCGAGCCATCGAAAGTGGGCCGGTCTGTTTGGCATCAGCGGCGAAGCGCGAGACGGCCATGCCCCGGAGAAAGTGGAGCAGGCCATTTACGCGGAGCTCGACAAGCTCAAGGGCGAACAGGTGCCGCCGGAGGAGCTGCAGAAGGTAAAGAACAATTTTGCGGCTTATGAATACCGCCGGCTCAGCTCGAACATGTCGATTCTCATGCAGCTTCTCTTTGCGGACGGGCTGGGCGATTGGAAAGAAATCAACGAGGCGGGGCCGAAACATCAGCAGGTCACGGCCGAAGATATCCAGCGCGTGGCAAAGGAGTATTTCACGCGGGAGAATCGCAGCGTTGCCATCTACACCCGCAAACCCGTCTCCGCCGCTCCGGCCGGGCCGGCCTTGCCGGAGTTCACCGCCGAGCAAAAATCCGCCCTCGACCTGCTGGCCGCAAAGATCAAGGAAGAGCAAGACGCGGCGAAGCTCAAGATGCTGCTGGGCGAACTTCAAGCCAGGGCAAACGAGGCCGGCGATGGCGGGAAAGCCCTTTTCCAAACGCAAAAGAGGCTGATTGAACAGCGTATCGAGGAGCTCAAGTGAACAGATTGACCGCATTTTTTTCGACAGCGGCGGTAGTCGCCGCTTTGCTTCCGCTTCAGGCCAAAGAGCGGCCGGACATTCCCGAGCGCCCGGAAAAACTCGTCTTTCCGCCGCTCGTTTACGAACCACCTCTGCCGGCGGATTATCGGGTGCCGCTCGAGAGCGGGCCGGTTGCCTACGTGGTGCCCGACCGCGAACTGCCCCTGGTCAATATCGTGATCTACCTTCGGGTGGGCGCGTTTGTCGAGCCGGCCGGAAAAGGGGCGCTCGCCGAAACGGCCGGTTATCTTTTGGCGCGAGGCGGCACTCAGCAACGGACGGCGGAAGAACTCGAGGAACGACTGGCCTTCCTGGCGGCCCCGTTGCAATCGGGCGTGGGCGACACCTTTGGCAGCGTGAGTCTCAACCTTCTTTCGAAAGACCTGGATGAAGGCCTGGCGATCCTGCGCGAGGTGTTGATCGAACCGCGTTTTCAGGAGGACCGGTTCGAACTGCGCCGCCAGCAGCTTTTGCAGGAAATGGCCCGCCGCAACGACGAGGCGGCCGACATCGAACGGCGCGAGCGCAGCTTTCTGGTTTACGGAGAAGATTTTTGGGTGAACCGGTTCCCCACCGCGGAGTCGGTCAAGTCATTGACGCGCGACGACCTTCGCGCCTTTCACAAGCGCTGGATTCATCCGGCCAATTTTGTGGTGGCTGTGAACGGCGATTTCGATCGGGACCGGATGGTGGCCAGGCTGGAAAAACTCTTTTCCGACTGGCCATTCAAAGGCGAACCGGCGCCCGAGGTGCCGACCCAATTCGAGTTTACGAAGCCGGGCATTTATATCGTGGACAAGGACGTCAACCAGGGCCGTGTGTCGGTCGTGCTGCCGGGAGTGACCCGGGACAATCCGGACTACTCTGCGATCATGGTGATGAATCGCATCCTCGGCGGGGGCGGTTTTACCTCCCGGATCGTCAACCGGGTGCGATCGGACGAAGGGTTGGCCTACGCGGCGGGGTCCAGCTTCCAGGGCGGGGTTTATTATCCGCTGCCATTCATCGCCTCTTTCCAGACCAAATCGCGCACGGTGGCGTATGCCACATCGCTGGTGATCGAAGAGATCAAGCGCATGATTCTGGAGCCGGTCAGCGAGGAGGAAATTGAAACGGCGAAGCAATCCTTCATCGAGACTTTCCCGCGAATGTTCTCGACCAAAGCCCAGGTGGCCAACACCTTTGCCATGGATGAACTGACGGGGCGTTATGCGAAGGAGCCGGATTACTGGAAGACATTTCGAAGCAAGATCAAAGCGGTCACCCTGGAGGAGGTGCAGCGGGTCGCGAAGAGGTACTTAAAGCCGTCCGAGATCGTCATTCTGGCGGTGGGCCAAAAGAGCGATATTCTGCTGGGCCATCCCAATCATCCGGTAACACTGCAATCGCTCCTGGGGCAGGAAGTCATGGAATTGCCATTGCGCGACCCTTTGACGCTCCAGCCGGTGCAGAAATAGCAGCCGCGGCCGGGGCCACCCCGGGTTACCGGCCATTCTCGGTTACCACGACTTCGGCCGCATTCTTCGCGACCGGAATCTCGACGGTTTCTCCACTCGGCCACCGAACTAAAAGCTCGCCGGCAGTTCCGGGACGGGAAAGCACCTGAATGGAGCTGTCCTGGGACCAGTAACCGGAGCCGGCATGAAGCTCGCGAACGGGTCCGCGCTGCCCGCCGACTTTGAGGCGAAGTGTCGCGCCAATAGCTTGCGGATTGCGGCGGGCGCCCTCGAGCCGGACACGAAGGCCGGGCCGCGCCGTCTCGTTCCTGAAGAGCCGGGTTTCGCCGTTAAACTGGGCAACCGCCAGATCAACGCGGCCATCATTGTCGTAATCGCAGACCGCGGCGCCCCGCTGTTCGCCATGGATCGTCAAACCGCTTTCCTGGCCGGAGAGCGGCCGGAAATCCCCGCGGCCGTCGCCGAGCAGCAACAAGCCGCGCCCGGCGTCGTAACGCGATGTGTCGAGCCGGACCGCGAAAAAATTCTGGCTGAGAAACAGGTCTTCATTGCCGTCGTTGTCAAAGTCCGCCACGCACGTGGCAAACGCCGGAGCCAACTGAGCCTCCCACGGCAGCGCCCGCACCTGGAAATGGTCGCCGCGATTGAGGAAGACCGCGCTCTCCAGCCAGGCAGCTTGCTTATGGTCTGCCGCCTGAAAATGCTGCCCCAACGCTTCCTCGATGCCTGCCCGGGCAAAGGCTTCGTAACTGTTAAAGCGCGCCAACAGCCACGGAAGCGTCCGGGACAAGGTCCAGACATCGTGAACGGGCGTGTACTTCTGCAGGACTGGATCAAACCAGCTTTCCACAATGCTGACGGACTGATCACCCGTGAAATCGCCGAAGTAAACCCGCAGGGGCCGCGAACGGAAACGCTCGTATTTCGTATTTCGACCCCAATTGGACGCGATCAGATCCAGCCGTCCGTCGCCGTCAAAGTCGCCCGAGTTCACGCCATTCCACCAGCCGGTTAACTGGCTCAGGTCCGAAATGGTTCCATCCAACGGCGCTTCCTGCCCGAACGCCAGTCTCCATGCGGATGGAGTGAAACGTCCGAGTTCGTTTGCAAAGATTTGAATCGGTCCCCACTCACAAGCCAAAACCAGGTCCGGATCACCGTCGCCGTCCAGGTCGGTGAAAAGGGCGCCGCTCACCAACCCCACCTTGTTGAAAACATCCGAATTCGCGGCGTCTTTCGTCCACTTCCCATCGTCCTGGCGGAAAAGCGCAGAGGATGCCGGTTCCGGCCAGCGCCCCGGGACGAAACGCCCGCCCACAAAGACATCGAGGTCGCCGTCGCGATCTATGTCCGCCAACGCGAGCGGACCGGTGGAACCCTGGAGCTCCGGAAACGAAATCGTCGTCCGCACATTCGCGGACCGCGGCGAATCCACGTGGTATTGCCGCGCCGGAGAACGATTCGTGGGCCCGTCCGCAGGCTCACTGGCGAATCCGCTGAGCAGAATTGCCGCTCCCTCGGACCCCCTCCAGCCCACGATGGAGGTCTGTGATTGTTCCAGGGGCTGAGCAGCGGAGTTCTCCTTCCGCACAAAGCCTCCGCGTCCATCGTTGTAGTAGATCGCCATGGTTCCGCCGGGCAGGACCAGGTCTTCCCAGCCATCCGCGTCGAGATCGAGCCAACTGGCGCCCGGCCCGAGGGAATCCAATCGGATGGGCAACATCGGTTGCCAGGCCGCCTCATCGCCCGGGATATGCCGGTGAAAGTGTTGGAGCGAACCGCTGGCGTCGCGGAACAACGGCGCGGGCTGAGAGATCGGGTTTCGCGCGGCCGGCGGACGGGCGCCAGCTTCGGCAATTTCATAGATATGGTTGGCTGGCATGTTGGTGAGAACAGTCCGCGCGCCATTGCGCCAGATCACTTCGCAGGCAAGCCGGTTCGTAGGTGAGCCGGCGGCAAAGACACAATTGGCGTCGTCACCCGAAAGGTAACGCCCGCCTGCCAGCATCTCCCGGCTTTGCCGGGCCACTGCGCCTCCGGTGACGATGACCCGGGCTCCGATGCCGCGGGTGTTGGGAGGGTTTCCTCTCAGGCGAACGGCCAGTCGCGGCGCCACGCTGTCATTCCGTAGAAGTGTGACGGGCCCATTGAGATTGTTGAGGACGACATCAAGGTCGCCGTCATTGTCGAGATCAGCGAAGCACATACCCTGGGACACTGCGGCGAGATCAAATCCCCATTCCTTTCCCATTTCGACGAACTTCAGATTGCCCGAATTACGAAAGGCGAGATTGGGCGTGGGCAGACGTGGATAGAAGCGATTTGCTGCAAGTTTCGTTGCCGGCGGTTGTCCGCGCGGCACTCGGGCCTGCATGGCCTGCACCCGGCGGTGGGCGTCCATGTTCATGAAATCCCGCTCGAAACCGTTGGCCACAAGCAAATCTTCGTAGCCATCGAGATCGACATCCAAAAAGGCGCTCGCCCAGCTCCAATCCGAGGCCTCGAGGCCGCTCATTTGAGCCATCTCCGCATAAGTGCCGTCGCCACGGTTGAGCTGGAGCATGTTTCGCGGGGATTGGGGGCGAGTCGCCACATCCGTAAAGAGATGCATGTTTGGATTCGGCCGGCTGATCTGAACCAATCGCCGCCAGCGTTCCGGGCTGAGCATGTCGGCCGTAAAAATGTCGTCGAAGCCGTCACCGTTGATGTCCGCCAGATCAACGGCCATCGTGGACAAACTGGTCTGGCGAATGCCGAAATCAGGCAGAGGACGGAAATGCCCGGCGCCATCATTGATCCAGATGCGGTCGGGCGAACTGAAATCGTTGCAGACATAGATATCCGGAGCCCGATCCCTGTTCAAATCCCTGAACACGACGCTTAGTCCCCAGTCAAAGGGCGGAGCGGTTAACGGCGTCCCCGTTTGGTCAAGAAAGATGCCGTTGGTGAATGGAACCGGAGCAAAGCGGCCGCCGCCCTCGTTGCGATAAAAGGCGTCGGGTTCGCCTTGTTCCTCGTGCAAAACTGTCCCGCCACCACCCGGAGCGGGCTGGTAATGGAACTTGAAACGGTCCACGAGGTCCGGATTTGTGATCGACCGATCGCCATAGGCAGTGACTCGCGGCCGGCCCTGGACTTCTCGAATCGTAAAGCCGAGGTGAGGCTCGTCTCTCATGGTGTTGACGCGGTAATTGGCAATATAGAGGTCCAGATCGCCGTCGCCATCCACATCAGCCAGAGCGCTCGATGTGCCGCAGTGGCCGGCATTGATCACCGGGTTCGACCGGAAGGAGCCCAGCCGGCCTCCGCCGTCGTTCTCCAAAATCCACGTCCCTTGGCCGACCGTGTTGAGGATCAGATCGAGATCATTATCTCCGTCGAGATCGGCGGCCAGCACGCCTGTGACGTCGAGTTTCGAAAGGTCCACGCCGCAGTGGCTGGTGATGTCTTCGAAGCGCCAATCACCCAGATTCCGATACATCGCCGTCCGCCCGCCCAAGCCGCCAAAAACCAGATCGCACCAGCCATCGCCATCGAGGTCACCGGCCGTCACTCCCGAGCCATTGAGCAGAATCTGGTTCGTGTAATGCCGGGTGGCGGGCAGGAGATTGCTGAACCGGATTCCGGTGGTGCCTGGAAGAATCGAGGTGAACCCGGTTTTGCCCCCTTCATTCGGCGTCACTAGAGCTGCTCGAAAACCGGTCTGATTTGTCCAGAGCAATGCGGCAGAGGCATCCGCGCCCCCGAAGCAGACCAGCGAGACAAGTATCGACCGCAGCGGATTCAATAGCACGCCGCCATATTACTGACATGGATAGTTCCGACAACAGATTCGAGGAGTTTGAGGCCGCGCATCCTGCCACCACCGCCAGCAAACCGCGTCTGGATGTGCAATCTCTTTCGAGCTCAGCCGGATCGGGTTTTCCGAGTTGCTGCGGGTGAGGGTAGCCCCGCTCCGGGCGCGCGCGCGTGTCGCGACGCACCTGATTCGATGGATTCCGCGCAGCACCCGGAGCGCGGCTGTCCCCAGCCGCAGCGGGTCGGAACTCGAAAGGGCCCTGGGGAATTCTCCCGCGTGACCGCGCTGCCCCGGCTGCTGCCGCTGAGGGCAGCCGCGCTCCGCAAAATGAGAATTGCTCGATTCCGCGGCAAGGCAGTTGCGCCTGGGCGGCGTCTTGTCCTACACTGCGCCCGTCCCCCGGCAACAGCGGAAGAGTGCCGGGGAATGATAACCATTATGAATAGAATCGTCTCATCTCTTGGAGTGTTGCTGCTTGGCGCCGGCACGATGTTTTTTGCAGTCCCAAGCCACGCGGCGGAAAAGAAAAAGCTGGTCCTGATCGCGGGCAGGCCCAGTCACGGGCCATTGCAGCACGAGCATAACGCCGGCATGCAGCTTCTGAAAAAATGTCTGTCCGATGTCGCGGACCTTGAAGTGGCCATTCACCTGAATGGCTGGCCGAAGGACGAAGCCATCTTCGAAGGGGCGGACGCCATTGTCATTTACTCGGACGGCGGCGGGGGGCATCCGGCCGTCCAGGACGACCGGCTCAAGTTCATTGACAAGCTGATGAAGGAGGGGGCCGGTTTTGGGGCCATCCATTACGGAGTGGAAGTGCCCAAGGATAAAGGCGGGAAAGAGTTTCTCGATTGGATGGGCGGCTATTTCGAGACGTTCTGGTCGGTTAACCCGCATTGGGACGCCGACTTTACATCGCTGCCCGAGCATCCGGTCACGCGCGGCGTCAAGCCGTTCAAGATTCGGGATGAATGGTATTACCACATGCGCTTCCCTGAAAATATGAAAGGGGTGACGCCGATCCTGACGGCCATTCCGCCGGAGAGCACGCGCGGCAAGGAAGGAGTGAACAGCGCTCACGGCGGCAATCCCCACGTGCAGGCCCGCAAAGGCATGCCCGAACATGTGATGTGGGTTTACGACCGGCCCGATGGCGGAAGGGGATTCGGAATTACCGGCGGCCACTTCCATTTGAATTGGGGCCACGACGATTTCCGCAAGGTGGTGCTAAACGCCCTGCTCTGGATCACGAAAGTCGATGTGCCTGTCGAAGGCATCGAATGCAAGATCACAGAGGCAGACCTCATGGCTAATCTCGATCCAAAACGGGGCCAGAGACCGCCGGTCAAGCCTTCTGCATCGGTTCCGCCCGGGAAAGCCGGGTTCAAGAGCGGCCTGGTCCGCTCGGGTAGCGTCGATCTGGACGTGGATATCGCTGGAGCCGACGGGCTCTGGTTGGTGGTGACCGATGGCGGAGACGGCTTTGGATGCGATTGGGCGGACTGGGCGGAGCCGCGTCTCGTCAAAGCGGACGGGTCCGAAGTCAAACTCACCGAGCTGAAGTGGAGGTCGGCAGACGCGGGCTGGGGGAAGGTAAATATCAACAGGAACGCGAGTGGCGGTCCTTTGAAGATCGCAGGCAAGCCGATTCTCTACGGCATTGGCACCCATGCGCCCTCCACGATCGAGTACGACATCAAGGGCAGGGAATTCACGCGCTTCAAGGCGCGGGCCGGCCTCGATAATGGCGGCACCGACCAGGGCTGCGGTTCGACGGTTGAATTTCTTGTCTTCACGGACGAGCCGGGGGACCTGGCCGCCCAAAGCACAGCCAGGTCCGCGCCCGTATCTTCTTCGAATCGCACCCATGGTCCCGAAGCCGCACAGGAATATTTGAAGACGATGTCGGTGGCGGACGGGCTGGAAGTGACGCTGTTCGCATCGGAACCGCAGTTGATCAACCCTGCGAACATGGACATCGACTCGCGCGGCCGTGTCTGGGTCACTGAAGGCGCCAATTACCGCCGCTGGAGCAACCTGCGCCCCGAGGGAGATCGCATTGTCATTCTCGATGACACCAACGGCGACGGCCGGGCCGACGTGGCCAAAACCTTTTACCAGGGCAACGACGTGAATTCCGCCCTGGGCATTTTTGTGCTCGGCAGCAAAGTCATCGTCTCGTCCTCGCCGAAGGTCATGGTGTTCAGCGACGCCGATGGCGACGACAAAGCGGATGGTCCGCCGGAGGTTTGGTTCAATGGGATACAGGGGGTGCAACACGATCATGGCGTGCACGCATTTGTCTTTGGGCCGGACGGCCAGCTTTATTTCAACATTGGCAACGACGGCAAACAGCTCAAAACCCCGGACGGCAGGAATTTCATTGTGGACCTGGCGGGGAACGAAGTGGCTGGCCACGGCAAACCGTATCGGCAGGGGATGATTTTCCGCTGCGATCCTGACGGAAGCTCCGTGGAAACGCTGGCCTGGAACTTCCGCAATAATTACGAGGTGGCGGTCGATTCCTTCGGCACACTTTGGCAGTCCGACAATGACGACGACGGCAACAAGGCGGTCCGTGTCAATTATGTGATGGAATTTGGCAACTTTGGTTATCAGGACGAGATGACCGGGGCTGGCTGGCGGTCGAAACGCAGCAACATGGAAAAGGAGATTCCGGACCAGCATTGGCACCAGAATGATCCAGGCGTGGTGCCGAACCTTCTCATCACCGGCGCCGGCTCGCCGACAGGCATTCTGGTTTATGAAGACGACTTGTTGCCGGAGGTTTTCCGGAATCAGATGATCCACTGCGACGCCGGGCCGCGCGTGGTCCGCGCGTATCCGGTGGAAAAGGACGGGGCCGGCTACAAGGCGTCCATGACGAACATTCTTACCAGCAGCGATTCCTGGTTTCGGCCCTCGGATGTCTGTGTCGCGCCGGATGGATCGATTTACGTGGCTGATTGGAATGACCCCGGGGTGGGCGGCCATAACATGGGTGACCGCGAACTCGAAACCATGCGAGGCCGCGTCTATCGCGTCGCGCCCAGGGGCCACAAGCCGGAAGTGCCGAAGTGGGATTTGAAATCTGCGGCGGGCTGTGTGGCGGCCCTGAAATCGCCGAACCTCGCGACCCGTTACCTGGCCTGGACCGACCTTCACAAGATGCAGGAAGGCGCGGAGTCTGAGTTGCTGAAACTTTGGAAAGATGCCAATCCTCGTTTCCGGGCCCGCGCCTTGCATCTGCTGGCGCGTATCAAGGGAAAGGAAGAACAATATTTGAACCGCGCGGTGGAGGATACGAATCCGGACATTCGAATTACCGCGCTGCGCATCGCCCGCGAGCGCAAGCTGGACGTGATCCCGCTGGTGAAGAAACTGGTCCGCGACTCTTCTCCCCAAGTCCGGCGCGAATGCGCGATTGCCCTGCGGCATAATCCCTCTTCCGAAGCGCCAAAATTATGGACCATTCTTGCCCGCCAGCACGATGGCCAGGACCGCTGGTATCTCGAAGCCCTGGGCATCGGCATGGACCAGCAGGCGGACCAGTTTTTCAATGCCTGGCTTGCAGCCGTCGGCAAGGAATGGAATACGCCTGCCGGACGCGACATTGTCTGGCGTTCGCGCGCATCCAAGGCGCCGGCGCTGTTGGTCAAAATCATTACTGACAAGAACACCCCTGCCGATCAACGGGAGCGCTATCTGCGGGCGTTGGATTTCATTCAAGGTCCGGAAAGGGACGCGGCGCTGATTGAGCTGATTACCGCAGGTGTGAATTAACCGGGATTCCATAGTGTCGGGGCAGCGCCGCCGGGGCAACGGGAACGACGACGGTTGCAGCAATTCTCATTTTAACCCGGAGCGGCTGTCCTCAGACGCGATGACGCGGGAGAATCCCCCCAGGCCCTTTCGAGTTCGTTCGCGCTGCGGGTGGGGACAGCCGCGCTCGGCAGATCAGAATTGCCGGGTTAAGAGCCTGAAAAGTCTCGCGCCGCTATGTTTCATTGAAGAATCCAACCGTCCCGAGTAGAAGAGCCCTGCGTGAACGGCGACTCATTTCAACCTTCCTCGGCCGGGCCGGCTTCGCCTCCGGAGCCGGTCGCAACTGAATCTGCTGATTTGGTCGAATTTCAGCCGCTCGATCCGCGCGCGATCAAGCTTTGGCGAATGAAGCAATTGATTACTTCAGCGATCCTGCTGGGGTTGGCCCTCGCTGCTGTCGCCATTGTGGGCATCGCGGTTCCGGAGAGTTTACGTTGGCTGGCTGTCGGGTTCGTTTTGCTGCTGGTCCTTCGGCTTTGGCTGTTCTTGTGGTATCCAGGCCGGGCTTATCGGGCCTGGGGATACCGGATGAATGGCAAGGTGCTGGAGATCCGGCACGGCATCTGGTTTCGCGTCCTGACCCTTTTGCCTCTGTCCCGCTTGCAGCACGTGGACCTGCATCGCGGTCCGATCGAGCGATCGATGGGGCTGGGTTCACTGATTCTTTACACAGCGGGAACGCAACACTCGATCATTGTCATCCCCGGTTTGGACGCCACTGAGGCCGCGCGGCTGCGCGATCATCTGGTGGCGGTGGGAGGGGACGATGCCGTCTGATCCGAACCTGCCGGGCGATGCTGGATCGCCCGGCGGCGAGGAAGGCGGCCGGCCTGCTCAGCCTCCGCCGTTGCCGCCAGCAGGCGAACAGCCATCCGGCGGCGCGGGGCCTCCGCCGATTCCGTTCACCGCCCACCCCGTTTTCCAGGGACGCCTTCATCCATTGACGCTGGTTTTTGCGCTTTGGAATCTGGTTCGCGGTTTCATCATTCCCGCGGTTATTCTGCTCGTGTTGGGCAGCGAGAAGCTTCTGGGCGTTCTGCTGCTGGTCTTCGTCATTTTTCCGCTGATCATGTCCGTGGCGCGCTACTTCACTTTCAGTTACAGAATCGAAGGGGACGAATTGGTGACTCAACAGGGGGTTTTGGGGCGGACCGAACGCAACATTCCGCTCACACGCGTTCAGGACATCCGGATCGAACAGGGCGTGCTGCACCGGATGTTGGGAATGGCGGATGTGCATGTCGAAACCGCGGGTGGTCAGGGATCGGACGCCTCCTTGTCCGTCCTGGCGAAAGCGGAGGCGGAGCGATTGCGAACGGCCATCTTTGCGCAGCGCCACGCGGCGGCAGGAGCGGAGGATCAATCGACCGGGCAACCAGAGCCGGAGCGGGAGGTGATACGTGAACTGACTGTGCGCGATCTGGTGGTGGCGGGTATGACTTCGAATCATATGGCGTCCGCGCTGGCGCTGCTGTTCGTGGCATGGAATCTTCTGGATGACCTCCTGCCAAAAGACATGCACGAGCGCTGGGTCCAGTTTCTCAGCCAATCCACCGAGCGCTGGGTGAATGAAGGCATTCAAACCGGATGGCTGACAGTTCTCCTTTGGGTGGGCGCGCTCATGTTGTTTGGTCTGGTGCTCTCGGTGGGGGGATCGGTGGTGATGTTTTACGGCTTCAAACTCGCCCGAAGCGGGGAGGATTTGCATCGGAGTTACGGGCTATTGACTCGCCGTGCCAGCAGTTTGCCGCGGCGTCGCATACAGGTTTTGCAAATTGAAGAGAAACTGCTGCGGCGGCTTTTCGGCTTGGCCACCGTCCGGGCGGACACCGCTGGAGGCGTTTCGGCCAACCAGGCAAATAGCGGCGGCCGCGACGTGCTGCTGCCCATTATTCCGCGAAGGGATGCCGACAACCTTTTGCCGGTATTCTTTCCCGACTGGGAGAATAAACAGGCCGAGTGGCGGCGAGTTTCCACAAAGGCAATCACCCGCGGAACGTTTAAAGGAACCGTTGTCTGCCTTGCGCTGGCGGGAGTCTCTTATGGGATCCAGCAGGAATGGATTTCCCTTTGGCCGCTCATCTTCATCCCGCTGGTTTTGGTGTTGAATGTGATGAGTTACCGGCACTTGGGATATTGCTTCGGCGAACGGTATTTCCGCACCCGGCGAGGCTGGCTGAGTCGCTCGACACACGTGGTCCCCATCCGGAACGCGCAGGCGATTGTCTTGCGGGAAACGCCGTTTGACCGGAGGCATCGGGTGAAAACCCTGGTGGTGGATACAGCCGGCCAGGCTTACACAGGGGGCGGCCCCAAAATCCATAATGTGGCGCGAGAAGAGGCGGTCAAGCTGGCGCGCGCACTCGCCCAACGCGCTGCGCAAACGCGTTTCCGTTGGTAAAGGCAGCGTAACGCCGGCGGTGCCGGACCTTCCTCCCTTTTGTCTAAACCGCCAAATGGCGCGCTTGCCTCTTCGGCAAACCAGGCTGCGCCGGCCCCTTCCGGGGCGCTGAGGTGCCGGGCAGATACTCCCGCAGAAAAGAAGGTTTTTCCCGACGCCCCCCGCGCTGGTAATCGCGCCAGAGGAGTTGCGCCGTCGATGGCGGGGCAAGCCCGAGTTCATCGGTCAAATAGCCGAAGAGCAACCCGGCCAGACGCGGCAACGCGATGCTGTCGGTGCGGCCGATGCGGCGATGGAGCCATTCGTTCCAGCGCATGAATGCGGCGAAAGGCGAGGAATCGTTGCTCCAAATCAGCGGCGCGCTTTCCACAAAATTGCCGCTATTGCTCACCAGGTCCCAATAGCGTGAAAAACGGCGCATTCTCTGCATGGAGGCAAAGTCGATCAGCCGTGTCTGCAGAATCTCATAAGGCGGGTGCGGGTTGTAAACCATGCCCCATTCGGTGTCGTGACGGACGATCGGTGTGCCGCGCAGGCGCTTGAGCAGCCCCACCTGGATCTCCTGCGGCCCGAGCCGGACCAACCGATCGAAGCCCGCCGCGAAACTTTCCAGAGTTTCGCCGGGCAAGCCGACAATCAGGTCCGCATGAATATGGACGCCGGTGCGGGTCCGCAGGAAATGGAAGTTCTCTTGCAAGCGACCGATGTCCTGCCGCCTGCTGATCAGCCTGCAGACCTCCGGATTGAAGGATTGGATTCCGACCTCGAACTGCAACGCGCCAGGAGGAAACTTTGCGATCACTTCGCGCAGCGCGTCCGGCAGCCTGTCCGGGATCATTTCGAAATGAAAGAAAAGCCCAGGTTTGTGGCGCTCGAGAAGAAACTGCAGAAGAGCCTTGCTGGTGGTGAGGTTCAAATTGAAGGTCCGGTCCACGAACTTGAACTGAGTCAGGCCACGGTTGAGCAGTCGTTCAAGATGAGGGAGAAGTTGATCGAGCGGCACCTGCCGCACAGGCACGTCCAGCGAGGAAAGGCAGAACTCGCACGTGAACGGGCAACCGCGGGACGCCTCCACGTAAATGACGCGGTGCGCAATATCCTCCTCCGTGTAGAGATCGTAAGGCAGCTTGAGGCGCGCAAAGTCGGGCAGCTCCGCGGGAATAATCTTCGATGGGGGCCGGTCGCCCGAAAGCAATTGCCGGCAGAGGTTGGCGAAGGCGAGGTCGCCTTCACCGGTGATGACGTAATCCGCCAGTTGGACGATGGACTGTTGCTCCAGTTCGTAACTCACTTCCGGACCGCCGAGGACGACAGTGGTTTCCGGACGGACGCGTTTAATGGCGGCAACGACTTCCGTTGTTTGTGCCACGTTCCAGATATAGACGCCCAGGCCAATGATGCGCGGGCCGCGCGCCAGGAGAATTTCAGCAATGTCCACCGGCCGCTGATGGATATCGAATTCGACGATGGCTGCCGAAGAGCGGAGCGGGCCGAGGTTGGCCATGAGGTAGCGGAGGCCAAAAGCGGCGTGAATATACTTGGCGTTGAGCGTTGTTAGAACGATCTCGGGCATTGGTTCCGATGGCAGTGCGCCAAACTGGATCCACGGTAGCCGGAAAGAATCGCGAGCGGAAGGAAAAGCATGCGTGAGCCGGGCAACGCTTTAAAGCGAGAATCTGCAATTTCAAACACTTCAAATTCGAGATCGGGAACCCAATATCGTGCGACTTGTAACCTCGGCGGCGATTCTCATGGCCGGGTCAGCCTATTGCGCCGCTGGTTCCGCGAGGTTGAAGCAGACAAGCCGGTCCTCGCTGCGCAAATAAAGCCGTTTGTTCGCCAGGACCGGCGCGGCCCAGCAGGGGTAATGCAGCATGGGCGCCTGATAACGCGAGACCTCGACTGGCTTTTGCGGATTCACCTCGAACAAGCCCAACAAGCCGCCCTCGCCGAGGACGATCAATTTGCCGTCAGCCAGGATGGCCGAGCCGCGGCCATAAGCCGGCGGCTGCCTGGTGCTGTGAGCCCGCCAGCCTTCGTCGCGATCCCATCCGAGCTTTCCGGTTTTGAACTCGACACAACGAAAGCGCGCATCCGGCTCATTGCGCCCGCTGAAGGCGTAAAGGTATCCATTGTGATAAATGGGTGTGGTCCAGTGATTCTCGAGAACTGTGTCGCGCCAGACCTGTTCGACGCCGGTTTCGGGCAGAACCCGCAACAGCGCCGACCCCACTCTGTAATAGGCCGCGGAGATGAAAACCAGGTCATCGACCGCAACGGGATTCGCGGCATTAACGGACTCGGGCACGCGCGCCCGGAACCAGAATTTGAAGTATTCTTCGCCGCTTTTCGGACTCAATGAGACGAGCCCCTGGCGCATCAAACAAAGGATTTGCCGCTTGCCGTTGATGGTGGCAGCCACCGGTGTGGCGTAGCTGGCCTGTTTGTCTTCACGAGCCCAGATGACCGGCGGCTCGCCCGGCCAGCCCGTCTTGGGCAGTCCTTCCCACGTCTTTTGGCCGACGCTTTCCCAGACGGTTTTTCCGCTGGCTGCGTCGAAGGCCACCACGCCCGAATGGGGCTGCCCACCGACCATGACGATGAGCAAGTTGCCTTCAAGAATCGGGCTGCTGCCGACGCCGAAGAAGGCTTCGGGCACATTCCAGTCCTTTTGCGTGTCCCGCTCCCAAATCGGTTTGCCCGTCTCGAGATCGAGGCAAAGAAGTTTTCCTTCCGCGCCAAAGGTGTAACAACGCTCCGTCGTCAGGAACGGCGTGCCACGCGGCCCGTTGTTGTAGCCGTAAGGATCGACGAACGAGCTGGGATAGCTATGGCGCCAAATGGATTCGCCCGTGGCGGCGTCCAGCGCTTCCACAATCTCCTGACTGCCGATGCGGTGATGAATGACCAGCAAAGTACCGCGCAGAGACGGGGCGCTGTAACCGGTGCCGATTTGCCTGCTCCAAATCAACGGCGGCCCATTCGTGGGCCATTTATCGAGCAACCCCGTTTCGGGTGAAACGCCATCGGCGGTTGGTCCGAGGAATTGTGGCCAATCGGCCGCCTTCACGTTCGAGAGTAAATGAGCGGCCAATAGCAAGACCGACAAAACCCGCCCGAGCGGGCGCGACCCCATTCGAACAGGCCATCCAAATATGGCGGACCGCGATGCCGTGCGGAACAACCGTCGGAGCCAGACAGACCGACGGTTGCCGCTCGGTTCTGCCCGGCCCGCAGGCACTGCCGCGTTGCCTGGCAGGTTCATACGAAGCTTCGACTGCATTAGGCGCAATCATGGAACTGTAGAAGCCTCCTCGACAAGATCGTATCCGCAGAATGCATAGCCGAAATCCAACGAAGAGCATCTCTCGGTCTGGCGATTTCTTGGCATGAATTGAGAGTTGCGTCGTTGAGCCGAATGAGCAACATT
>CAZCUL010000165.1:0-9539 GCA_964501475.1 uncultured Verrucomicrobiota bacterium
CGCGCCATCTTTGACGCCGCGCTCGGCCTGTTGAGGTTGCCGGCGGACGGGGTCCTGCACGTGGGCGACAGCGCATCCGAGGATTACAGCGGCGCGCTGGCTGCGGGCCTGCGCGCGCTCTTGCTCGAACGGGATGCTGAAACGGATCGTCCCGGAATGATTCGCAGCCTGGAAGAATTGATCGCGGATTGAAGCGCCTCCCGCGTGATTAGGTCCGATTAAAAAAGGGGAAGCGAGGCTTATAGTTTGCCGTAATCTGCCAGCGTCGTTGACTCCGCCCTCGCCGGATCATTAGATTGCGTCATCGATTGCGGAAAAGGCGTGAACGACAGCGCGACGGCATGGCTCTTTTGAAACGAACGTTCGGCTCCTCGATTGGCAAGAAGTGCGTGATGGCCATTACGGGCGGCCTGTTGTTCATCTTCGTTATCCTGCACCTGCTCGGCAATCTCCAGATCTTTCTCGGGGCCGAGCAACTGAATGCTTATGGGGCCTTCCTCCAATCGCAAATCGAGATCCTCTGGGCGTCGCGCCTGGGTTTGCTTCTGCTTGTAGTCCTCCACATTTACGTGTCGATCAAATTGACCATCGAAAACCGGCGCGCCCGGCCGGTGCCTTACCAGCAATACGAAGCGGTGGCGGCGAGTTACGCCTCGCGCACCATGTTCATGAGCGGGCTGATCATTCTGGCGTTCATCATCTATCACTTGCTGCACTTCACCGTCCAGTATCCGGCTGTGAATCTGACCGGACAGAACTTCGGCGACCTACAGGATGGGCAAAGCCGCCATGACGTCTATCGAATGATGATTGTGGGGTTTTCGAATCCATGGGTATCGGGCTTCTACATCCTGGGAATGGCGTTGCTGGCCTTGCATTTGAGCCACGGGCTGGGGAGCATGTTTCAATCGCTGGGCTGGAAAAACAAAACGTACGGCTCGGTCCTGGACAAGGCGGCAATCGTAATCGCCTGGATTGTTTTCCTGGGTTACAGCTCGATTCCGGTGGCGATCCTGTTCGGTTACGGCAAGGAGGCAGCGCTGCCATGAAGCTCGACGCGAAAATCCCGTCCGGTCCGCTTGCCCAGAAATGGGACCGGCACCGGTTTGAGATGAAACTGGTCAACCCGGCCAACAAACGGAAATTTGATGTCATCGTGGTGGGAAGCGGCCTGGCCGGGGCGTCTGCCGCAGCGAGCCTGGGGGAGTTGGGATACAACGTGCGCTGCTTTTGCTTCCAGGACAGCCCGCGCAGAGCTCATAGCATTGCCGCGCAGGGCGGGATCAACGCCGCCAAGAATTACCAGAACGACGGAGACAGCGTTTACCGCCTCTTTTACGACACGATCAAGGGCGGAGACTTCCGCGCGCGCGAAGCCAACGTTTATCGGCTGGCTCAGTTGAGCGTGAACATCATCGACCAGTGCGTGGCGCAGGGAGTGCCTTTCGCCCGAGAATACGGCGGCTTGTTGACGAACCGGTCTTTCGGCGGAGCGCAGGTTTCCCGGACTTTTTACGCGCGGGGGCAAACGGGGCAGCAACTGCTGCTGGGCGCTTATCAGGCCCTCTGCCGGCAAATCGCCGCCGGCAGAGTGAAGATGTTCCCGCGCACCGAGATGCTCGATCTGGTGGTGGCAGGCGGCCACGCCAAGGGAATTATCACCCGCAATTTGATCAGCGGGCAGATCGAGCGGCACGCGGCCGATGCGGTGGTGCTGGCCACGGGCGGTTATGGAACTGTCTTTTTCCTCTCAACCAATGCTGTCGGTTGCAATGTCACCGCCACTTATCGCGCTTACAAACGCGGCGCGCTCTTCAGCAATCCTTGCTACACGCAGATTCACCCTACCTGCATCCCCGTGAGCGGCGACCATCAGTCGAAACTCACCTTGATGTCCGAGTCATTGCGTAACGACGGGCGTGTCTGGGTGCCAAAGAAGAAGGAGGATTGCAGCCAGCCGGCCAGCGGGATTCCGGAAGGGGATCGCGATTATTTTCTGGAGCGAAAATATCCGAGCTTCGGCAATCTGGCCCCGCGCGATATCTCGTCACGGGCCGCCAAGGAAGTCTGTGATGAGGGCCGTGGCGTGGGACCTGGCGGGTTTGGCGTTTATCTGGATTTTGCTGATGCCATCCAGCGGCTTGGGGAAGATGTCATTCGTGAGCGCTACGGCAACCTTTTCGACATGTACGAAAAGATCACCGGCGAGAACGCCTATCGGCAACCGATGCGCATTTATCCGGCGGTGCATTACACAATGGGCGGCCTTTGGGTGGATTACAACCTGATGAGCAATATTCCGGGGCTTTTCGTGCTGGGAGAGGCGAACTTTTCCGATCACGGCGCGAATCGTCTTGGAGCGAGCGCGCTCATGCAGGGCCTGGCTGACGGTTATTTCATAATCCCCTATACCTTGGCGCACTATTTCGCATCGCATCAACAGAACCGCCCGGGCACGGACCATCAGGCCTTCGCCGAAGCGGAGGAAAAGGTGCGGCGAGTCAACCAGCGCCTGTTGGAAGCCAAGGGGCGGCGAACGGCCCGCTCCTTCCATCGCGAGCTGGGCCGGCTCATGTGGAACAATTGCGGAATGGCCCGCAGCAAACAAAGCCTGGAAGCCGCCCTCAAACGGATTCCCGAGCTGCGCCGGGAGTTTTGGGAGAATGTGAATGTTCCCGGTGAAGGCGATCAACTGAACCAATCCCTCGAGTACGCCGGGCGAGTGGCGGATTTCATGGAATTCGGCGAATTGCTCTGCCGGGACGCGCTTCAGCGGGAGGAATCCTGTGGCGGGCACTTTCGCACCGAGCATCAAACGCCCGATGGCGAAGCAAAGCGAAACGACGAGAGTTTTTCTTATGTGGCCGCCTGGGAGTTCCAAGGGGTGGACAAACCACCCGACGGGCACCAGGAACCGCTGGTTTACGAGGAGGTGCACATGACGCAGCGAAGTTACAAATGATCCGGATGGAGCTGGAAAAGGGCGCATGAGATTAACCCTGAAAGTTTGGCGGCAGAAAGACGCGCGCAGCCCCGGCCGCTTCGAAATCTACGAAGCCCGGGACGTCAACGCCGACATGTCATTTCTGGAAATGCTCGATGTGGTCAACGAAGACCTCATCGCACGGAGTGATGACCCGATCGCCTTTGATTCAGATTGCCGCGAAGGGATTTGCGGCATGTGTTCGCTGGTGATCAATGGCCTCGCCCATGGCGGGCTTAAAGGCACGGCCACCTGCCAGTTGCACATGCGCCATTTTCACGATGGGCAGACCATTACCATCGAGCCGTGGCGGGCGGGAACTTTTCCAGTAGTCCGGGATCTGGTCACGAACCGGAGCGCCTTCGACCGCATCATTCAGGCCGGAGGCTTCATCTCTGTGAACACGGGTGGAGCCCCTGATGCCAATGCTGTTCCTGTAGGGAAAGCGGCGGCCGATTCCGCTATGGACGCGGCGGCTTGCATCGGGTGCGGCGCCTGTGTGGCTGCGTGCAAAAACGCTTCGGCCATGTTGTTTGTGGCTGCGAAGGTTGCGCATCTGAACATCCTTCCCCAGGGGAAGCCCGAAAAGGACCGGCGCGCGCTCAATATGGTCCGGCAAATGGATGCAGAGGGTTTCGGCAACTGCACCGTCACGGGCTCATGCGAAGCGGTGTGCCCCAAGGAGATCAGCCTCGATTTTATCGCGCGCCTGAATCGAGAGTATGGCGCGGCTGTCTTGAAGAACATGGACCACTGATCGGCAAGGTCGGTAATTCGTCCCTGATCTACTGATTACTCTCTTCTCGCCGTGTTCCTCCCAACGTCCTTTTCGCCGTGGCATTTGGATTAGTTACGCGGCTGGCGCCCTGCTGAATCTCAAAACCGCAGGGAGTTCCGGCTTCGCCGGTGGGACGTTCGCTTTGTCGGGCGCGCGGCAAGTTTTCATAGGCATCATGTCTGCGCGCGCCCCGCCGCCTGACGGCGGAACTCCATACTTCCCGCCCTGCCCTTGAAAATGCGGACGCCCCACCGGCTGAAGCCGGGACTCCATACCGTTGACCATGTCCACGCCTCGTTACATTTGGCGGCAGTTGACATCAATCAGCGCGAGGAAGTTCTCGCTGGGCGCAAGGACAACGCTCGGTTTCCTCGTCTCCGCCGCCTGTTATGAACACGCGCGGCACATCGGATTTTCCCCGCGGCGCAGGTCGATTCCGCAAGCCGCGACGTGATCCCATTCAATCTGTAGAACGACGTCGGGAGACTCTGACATGGGTTCCGCAATCACAGCGCGGGCGAACAATGACAAAGAATGAGTCTCGTAACCTCGTCTCCTACAAAATTTAGAATTGATGCTCTTTCAGCCCGGCAGTTTTGGGCGGGTTTTGATTCCATGATGAATGATCTTGAGAATTCGTTCCCGTTCCTCGTCCACCAGAGGTAATCGCGGCGCCCGCACCCATTCCGCGCCCAGACCGCATTCCTGAACGGCCAGCTTGATGTATTGGACAAATTTCACGTGCACGTCCAAATGGAGAAGCGGCGTGAACCACCGATAAAATGCACGCGCCTCTTCCCAATCACCGCGCCGCGTCAGTTCCCAAAAATATTGATTCTCCTTCGGAAAAGCGATGCCGCTCCCGGCCACCCAGCCATCGATCCCCAAAGCGGCTGCTTCGAGAATCAAATCATCCACCCCCACGAAAATCGCGTAACGGTCGCCTACGACGTTCCGCAGGTCCGTGATGCGGCGCGGATCGCCGGAGCTCTCTTTGAGCGCAACAAAACTCTCGACCTCGGCGAGCTCCGCAAACATCTGCGGCGTGATGTCGTTGGCGTAGGCAATCGGGTTGTTGTAGATCATCAGCGGCAGGTCCGTCGCCTTCGCCACAGTCCGGAAATGCGTCATCGTTTCGCGCGCATCACCCTTGTAAAGCATGGCCGGCATGAGCATGAAACCCGCAACGCCCAGCTTTTGGCAATCGCGCACATAATCGCAGGCGGCCGCCGTGCTGCTCTCCGCCACACCGCTTAACACCGGCACCCGGCCATTGCCAACCTCGACAGCCGCTTCGATGACCCGCCGCTTCTCTTCCGGCGCCAAGGCCTGGTTCTCCCCCAGCGAACCGCACATGATCAGCCCGCTCACGCCTGAGGCGATGAGCGCCTCCAGATGCCGCTGGGTCGCTTCAAGATCGAGGGACTGATCGCGCTTTAACTGTGTGGTAGCCGCCGGAAAAACACCAGCCCAGTACGGTGTCATGGCCGGGACGCCTTCTCGGAGCGGGCCGCTTTGGGCGCCTCGGCCGCGTCGATCCACTCGCGGACCCGGGCCTCGAGCAGGTCCAACGGCATGGCGCCGGCCAGCAGGACCGCATCATGAAAGGCGCGCAGATCGAATTGTTCGCCCAACCTCCTTTGCGCCTCTGCCCGCAATTCCTTGATCTTCAGCTCGCCCACCTTGTAGGCCAAGGCCTGCCCGGGCCAGCCGATATAACGATCGATTTCATTGACAATGTCCTGCTCGGTCTTGGGCGCGTTTTCCCGGAAGAACTCGATGGCCCTTTCCCGGCTCCACTTGAATTGGTGAATGCCCGTGTCCACCACCAGCCGGACGGCGCGCCACATCTCGTAGGTCAACTGTCCGAACTTCGCGTAAGGGTCGTCGTAAAGGCCGAGCTCGTCGCCGAGCGATTCCGCGTAAAGCGCCCAACCCTCGATGTAAGCCGTGTAATGCCCGTGCCGCCGAAAGAGCGGCAGCTCCCCCTGCTCCTGCGCCAGCGCAATCTGCAAATGATGCCCCGGCACCGCCTCATGGAGCGAAAGCGCCATCATCTCCCATTTCGGACGCGACTCGGGCTTGTAGAGGTTCACGAAATAGCTCCCGGCCCGCGAGCCATCCGCCGCCGGCTGGCGATAGTAAGCCGCCGTTGTATCCGGCGCGATCTTGTCCGGAATGGCCTCAACGCCGTAAGGCATTCGCGGCAATGTTCTGAAGACTTTGACCATGGTCGGATCAATCCGCTTGCTGACCGCGCGGTAAGCGGCGAGGAGCTCCTCCTGCGTCTTGCAATAGAACCGCTCATCGGTCCGCAGAAATTCGAAGAATTCCTGGAGGGTCCCTTCAAACCCGGCGCGCTCCTTCACCTTTTCCATCTCTCCGCGAATTCGCCGGACCTCGCGCAAGCCCAGGTCGTGGATCTCTTGCGGCGTCAATGGCGTCGAGGTATGGAACCGAGCCAGGAATGCATAAGCCTCCTCGCCTTTTGGCAACTGCCAGGCGCCCACCTCTTTCAAACAGGCCGGCAGATATTCGCTTACGAAAAACTCCTTGAACAATCTGTAGTTCGGCAGCACCGCCTCCCGAATGGCCTCCTGCGCCTCTTTTCGTAGCCGCTCCTGATCGCTCTTCGAAATGACATCCGGCATCTCACGAAATGGCTTGTAGAACGGACTCTTCTCCGGCTCAGTCACGATCTGTTTCTCAATCTGGTCCGGGACCCGGCCCATAATGACCTGCGGTTGTATGATTTCAGTCCGCACTCCTTCGCGCATGAGCGAGATGGTCTGCGCCATGTAATCCGGAAAGCGCCGCAGCCGCCCGATCCAGTCTTCAAAATCCTTCACCGTTTCGAAGCGCAACGCATCGGCCAGTTCGTCCGCGGTCTGGATTCCGCCGCGCATGCTGATGGGCATGAGATAGAGGCGGAATGAATGCCCCTGAACGCCCATTTCGACCTTCTGCTTGAACAGATCGAAGTTGAGCCGGTCCGCGGGCGAAAGGTCGGCCCGAGTCATTTTCGAAAGCTCCTCCAGAACCTCCTTGTCGTGCTGATGCCGCCGCTCGATGGCTACGATGCTGACGTCGCCCCACTGATCGTTCCAACGCCGGTCTCCCAAATGGGACGCCCGCGTGGGATTTTCCTGCATGGCATAATCCCACTCGCGCTGGAAGAGAGCGTGCAGCGCGCGCGAGGCTTCATTCGCTGATGCTGGCTCGGCTCCGATCGCCGAACCGATGCATGTGAGCGCGAGGAGGAACAGGCTCAATAAAGGCATACCCGGTCGGGCTTGAGCAGATGATTTCCGAAATTTACCGCAAAGGATTTGAACTTGGGTGCCGCAGGTTCGCATATGCCGCTCCACACTTATCAAGCAAGGCGCCCCGCCGCAAGGCATCTAAACCGCAAAACGTAAAAGCAATCAGGCGCGGCCTTTCGAAACTGTGCGTCGAACCGTCACCGATTCCTCAACAACAAAGGGCTCGATTAGCCGGAAGAGCCTCGGTTAAATTGAGGCGATTTTGGGGCCTTACAGACGATTTTTGGCCTTCTTTTGGGCTGTAACAGCAAAGCCAGGCCGCTATGCTCGCCGAGCAATGGCGAGAGCAAACCGATTGGGTGGCGGTGGGGCATATTTCACCTGACACACCGATGTCACAACGGGCGTTTCTGGATTGCGCGTGAGGGCGTGAAACGGGACTCACGCTGGACGGAAAGTCTGGCCGTGGGCAGCCGCGGTTTTCTGGAGAAAGTTCAGCCGCTGATCCTGTCACGCCGGGAAACCGAAATTGTAGCGACCATTGGCGATGACGTCTGGGCCTTGCGGGAGTTCGGCGATCCCTTACGGACAAGAAAACGCCTCGAAAAATGTGGCTAAGGCTAAAGCTCAAAACTGAGGTGATTGTTGGCGTAGCCCGAGTAAAGCATTCCTTAAGCGCCATCCGCTGGATCCGTTTCTTTTGACCATCCAGAGCCAGGGCCCGCACCGGAACGAAACTAACGCCCATGCCGAGCGCGACGAGATTGGTGATCAGGTCAAAGCTATCGAGTTCCATGCGATTGGCTGCGAGGCAGAGCAGAACTTCGCGCTCGAAAGCACTTATCGGCATAACTTCGCAGCTACGCGGTACCCTCCAAGCCACCGTTCTGGCGCAGGCCCCGACCCACGAAGGGCACCATCGCCTCCGTGATTTCGAGGTCCTCGCGATAGGACCTAAAGCAATTTGCGTAAAAGTCCTTGGACGCCCATCGCGCCAGGTCCACACGATCCGCCTGTTCATCCTTCGGCTCGTTCACGTTCGGCACCTCCGGGACAAGCCGAGCCGATGTGACGCCCTCGCACAGGCTGGTCCGTTCCAGTCCCCTGCTCTTAACAGCAATCGTCCGTCTCAAGGGTCGCGGAGCAGCTTTCCGACGTTGGTTGTGGTGATTGCGTCCATAACTCCGGGCACCCGGGTGAGGTTAAATTCGTCCAGTGCGCCGCGCCTTGGAGACGCTCTGCCGCGCTTACTGGTATCCCATTTACGTCTATGTCCGCAGGAAAGGCTACAGGCCGGATGAGGCGCAGGATCTGACGCAGGAATTCTTCGCCCAGATTATCGCCAAAGAGCGGCTTCGCCTCGCCGATTCGCCGGTCATTGTCGGCACGAACAACATGGTCACGAACAGCGCCATAGAGCTGCAGGTTAACGGGTTGAGGGGACCCTGGTCCGAAAAGCCAAAGCAACCCAAACTAACCAAGCCAACCGACTAACCGATGAAAAAGATTCCTCTCGCCTTCGCGCCGCTGTTCTGGCAACAGTCGAGCGCGCTCACCGCCCCGACACGAAGACCGACCGAGATCATAACGAACCTGCCGCGCAGCTTTCGCTCATCTTTGAATTATGAAACATCGCATTCGCTTCCCTCGGGCTGGCGATTTTCACGCGCTGGCGTTTGCGCTTTTCGCGCTCGCTGGCACCGCGCACGCCCAACCCGGCCCCGGCTTCGCCCTCCGCTTCAACAACACCAGCAGCTTCGTCGCTGTGCCGCATGCGGTCGGGCTGAATAGTTTCCCGTTTACCGTGATGGCGTGGGTCCAGACCACCGCCACCACCGGACAGCAGGGCCTCGTGAACAAATACGTCGCTGGTTCGCAGAATGGCTGGAATTTGTTTCTCCTCAATGGCCGTGTCCGCGCCTGGTATTTCGCCAGCAACACCCGGTTCGTCTGGGACGGCTCGGACGGCTTGGATGGTGGGCTCATCGCGGATGGGGCGTGGCATCACATCGCGTTCGCCGTCGATGGCAGCGGCGGACGGCTCTACGTGGATGGCGCGCTGCGGTCCACGCGCGCGTGGACCGGCTCCTCCGGCCCGCCATCGACGTCGCAGGAAATGCGGTTTGGCAATTATCCCGGCGGCGTGCTTTCTTTCAGCGGCACATTTTCGCTGGATGAGATTACGGTCTGGAACACGGCGTTGAGCCAAAGCCAGGTTCAAGCAAACCTGTTCACGCCTCTCGTCGGCAACGAGGCGAACCTGGTCGCGCTCTATCGTTGCAATGAAGGTGGCGGGACCTCGGTCGCGGACAGCGCGCCGCTGGGCGGGAACAACAACGGCGCCTGGGTCGGCACGCCGGTGTTCGTCCCCACCGTCGTGGCGCCGCAGACGGCCAGCGAAGGCGGTGCGTCGCGGGGTGATTGCAGCGGAACTCCGGGCATCACCGAAGTGAAGCTGGATTGGCGCGGACAAAACGTGGTCGGGTGCAAGGTGGACCTGGACTGGAGTCGCTCG
>CAZCUL010000166.1:0-9964 GCA_964501475.1 uncultured Verrucomicrobiota bacterium
CAACGGGGCCTCCTCGGGCGTGGCCCACCGGGCCCTGCGGATTCGGGAGAACGCCGCGGGCAAATATTATAACAGCATCTTCACCGACTTTGGCGGGGACGGCATCCTGATCGACAACACCTCCACGAACCAATTGAACAATGGGAACCTCGATTTGCGGGACAACATCTGGTTCGGCTTTGGGGCCGGAAACACGCCCAGCGCGATTGCCAGCGCCAGCGCACAGGTCCTCTTCACGGACGCGGCGCGTAACAACGAGATCGTCGATCCGCAATTGAATGGCGTCAGCCGGGAACCGGATGGCGGATTGGATCCGCGTCCTTCCGCGGGCAGTCCGGCCTGGACCACGCCGCGCGTTCCGCCGAACGACGGATTCTTCATGCCGGCCGCCTACCAGGGCGCGTTCGGCAGCATGAACTGGGCGACGGACTGGACGTTCCTGGGCCACGCCAAGTTCCTGACAGCCGCGGGAGGCGGAAACCCGATGCCGCAACCGCCAGGCTGCCCGGCTCCAACTTTGAGCATCACGCGCAACGGCGCCGGCATTGAAATCAGTTGGAGTTCGCAAACTGGCTGCACATACCAGGTGCAATCGACATCAAATCTTGGCGCCAACCCTATCAACTGGACTGATGAGGGCTCGCCGATGGCGGGCACCGGGTCCACGTTGACCTACTCTGAACCCCTCGGGGCAGGCATGAAGTATTACCGGGTCGAGGTTCAGTAGAGACACACGAGAGCACGCATGAACGGGGAGAGCGGCCTGCAAGCTCTCCCTGATTCAATTTCAGAGGTTTGTCCTTGGCTCAGAAAGGACAGGCAGGCCTTCGGCTGTAGGCGTTGTGTGTGAACCGGAGGCCTGCCCCGCTTTTGGCAAGCCATAGAGTATGACTGAGCGAACAGCCGAGCCCGGCTTTTATGCAGGAGCGGAGCTTTCGGCCGAAACGATTCGAGCAGCGGTCTTCACTTCTGCCTTCCGCCTGGCGGGAAAACGCCGCGCCGGCACGAAGAGCGGTCGCGGAATCGAATCGGTGATCGAGAGACTGGCGCGCTGCATTGCCGACGCGGCTGATGAATGCGATCTGTCCCTGCCAGCGCTGAAGGGCGTGGGAGTCGCGGTCTGCGGCCAGGTCGATGCCGGCACCGGTCGGATTCTCCACGCGACGGAACTGGGCTGGTCCAACGTGCCGCTCCAGGCAGAACTGGAACGGCGGCTTCGTCTCCCGGTCAAAATCGAAAGCTGCGACCGCGTCTGCACCCTGGGAGTTTTTTTGCTGGAAATGAAGGCCAGACCCGCCAGGTTTGCCGCCGTCTTCGTCGGGCGCAGTGTGGCCGGCAGTTGTTTGGTTAATGGGAAGTTTCAGGATTTTCCAGAAGAACTCATAACCAGGACCACGCCGATAGACCGCCTGTTCCCCTCCGAGCGCGCCTTTCGCAAGGCCCTTCGTCAACGGGACAAGGCGGCACGCGACCTCGCCAAAGCTTCGGCCGCACTGGCTGCCGCCCTTCTGCCCGGGATCATCGAGCAGATAGAGCCCGAGATGATTGCCTTGGGTGGCTATGCCATCGAGGAACTGGGCGAGGAATTGTTGAGCGGCCTCAAGGAGGCTGCGGCTCGGCCGGCCTCCCAACGTCGCCCACAGATCACCGTTTCCACACTGGGCGACAAAGCACCCCTCGCAGGAGCTGCTCTCCTGGCGGCGGGAATGCCTTCCGCACAGAATCCATAGGATACGGCAGAAGGAGTCTCTGTTTCCTCTTAAGGGGCCGTCGAGACCTGGGGCAAAGGACATCGCAGATTCACTCCGGAGGAAAGACGGCGTTGAGATTGGCCAAAAGAGTTGGATCGAGAGCGACGGAAGCGGCGGCGAAACAATTTCCTCTTGGCGGCCTCGGTTCCTCCGCGATGCCCGGCAGGAGGGCGCAATTAAATCGATCCCGGATCAGGAAAGATAATGGTGCCGATGCACGTAGCCGTGGTCGGAAAGGCGGCGGTCCAGGTCGTAGGCGGCGCTGATCAAGGCCAGGTGCGTGAAAGCCTGCGGATAGTTGCCGAGATGTTCGACGCAGGGCCCGAGTTCTTCCGCATAAAGTCCGAGATGGTTGGCATAACCGAGGGCCTTTTCAAAAACGAAGCGCGCCTTATCGCCATCGCCAGCCCGGGAAAGACATTCGACGTACCAGAAGGAGCACATCGAGAAAGTGCCTTCCTTGCCGTGCAGGCCGTCCGGGGCCGCTTTGGCATGATTGTAACGATAGACCAACGAGTCCTCGACCAGCGAATGCTCGATGGCTTTGAGCGTGGAAAGCCAGCGCGGATCGGTCGGGCCGATGAACTTGACCAGCGGCATCAATAGGTTCGAAGCATCCACGCTGTCCGCTCCCTTGTATTGGACAAACGACCGCAGTTTCGGGTCCCAATAACTCTCGTAAATCTCGTGGTAAATCTCGTCTCGAACCCGGTACCATTGATCGAGCGGCGCGGGAAATGAACGCTTGTGTGCCAGGCGGATGGCCCGGTCCAGGGCCACCCAGCACATGACTTTCGAGTATAGAAAATCGCGCTTGCCTCCCCGGACTTCCCAAATGCCTTCGTCCGGCTCTTTCCAATGTTCGCAAACCCAATTGATCAGCCGCACGAGGTTCATCCAGAAATCAAAGGAGATAGGCTCCCCATACTTGTTGTAGAGGTAAACGGAATCCATCAGTTCCCCATAAATATCGAGCTGAAGCTGGTGGCGCGCGCCGTTGCCGATTCGGACCGGGGTCGATTGCCGGTAACCTTCGAAATGCTCCAGAATCTCTTCGGGGGCTTCATGCCGGCCGTTGATGGCATAAAGGACCTGGAGCGAGCCGTCCGGCTCCAGTTCGCGGCAGCGCTCCTCGATCCACTGCATGAACTCGGACGCCTCATCGGTATAGCCCAACCGCATCAAGGCGTAGATCGTGAACGAGGCGTCTCGGATCCAGGTGTAGCGATAGTCCCAGTTGCGCGGGCCGCCAATGGTCTCGGGCAGGCCGAAAGTGGGCGCAGCCACGATCGAGCCGTGCGCAGCCGAGGTCAGAAGCTTCAAGGTAAGCGCAGAACGATTCACCATTTCCCGCCAGCGGCCCTGATAAGTGGATCGCCCAATCCAGCCCCGCCAGAAATTCATCGTTTCCTTGAACGAATCGGACACATAATCGGCGTGGGAGAAACGTGATGGCTCGCCCGGTTCGGCCTGTTCCAGAACGAATGAGGCCGACTCGCCTTCGGGCAAGGTAAACTCGCCTTCGACCGAGCCATCCTCCTTCACCTGGACCGGAACGGAAGTCCGCAACCGCAGGGCCGGTTGGCATTTCTGCTTCGGAATAAACAGGATCTCCCCATCCTTCTGCTCGATTCGATGCTCGACCCGCGCATAATCGAAACGGGGCTGGCACACGATCCGGAACTTTACTTCTCCCAGGACGGTCTTTGCCCGGCGCACCAGATTGTGATCGCGCTTGCCCCGGGAGACCGGCATGAAGTCCGAAATCTCAGCCACGCCTTCATTCGAAAGAAACCGGCTCAGCAAAATGTTCGAGTCCGGAAGGTATAGCTGTTTCTGCCGCGCTTCCCGAAACATAGGCGCGATCTGAAACCGCCCCCCCTTCCGCCGGTCCAGCAGCGCGGCAAAAATCGTCGGAGAGTCGAAGTGGGGAAAGCACATGAAATCGATCGAGCCGTCCATCCCCACCAGAGCAACTGTGTAAAGGTCTCCAATCACCCCGTAATTCTCGATGGGTTGGTAATCGCTCATGACCCATTCTTAAGAAAAGATGGCGGGATACACAAGCAGGACTGGCGGCCCCTCCGGCGCGCGCATTCCGGGCCGCAGCAAAAACAAAGGCTCCTGCTCAGCCGATGAACAACGCCGGAGAAGCTATACGGCTGTCCTCGGCCGCAGCAGCCGGGGCCCGCGCTCACGCGAGAGACCCCCCAGGCCCCTTTCGAGTTCCTACCCGCTGCGGCTGGGAACAGCCGCGCTCCGGCGCTCGCACAAGGGCTCTTGCTTCAACTCCGGCAGACACTTATCTTGACGCCGATGAGCGCCGGACCGATATACGGCTAATCACCTTTTATGCTGTGCTGCATTTGCAAAGAGAAGACTGCCAAAGTGCATTTGACCCAGATCGTCGAGAACAAAATGCAGAAGGTCGATCTGTGCGAGGATTGCGCTGCGGAAAAGGGAGTGAATGATCCGGCCGGATTTTCCCTCGCGGACCTTCTGCTTGGATTGGGCGCCTCTCAGGAAATGGAGCAGGCCGCGGGCGGGTCGGATATGCGCTGCCCGCATTGCGGCTTTACCCAGGCCGACTTCAAAAAGGCGGGCCGCCTGGGCTGCCCGGCCTGTTACGATACCTTCGCCGAAGGGCTGGAATCGTTGCTCAAGACCATGCACAAAGGCATCAAGCACGTGGGCAAAGTTCCGCAAAGTTTGCAGCACGCCCGCGACCTCTCCGAGCGCTTGAAACTTCTTCAGAAGAAACTGGACAAGGCCGTCGCGGAGGAGGACTTCGAGCAGGCTGCCCTGACGCGAGACGAGATCAAGGTCACCAGAGAAAAACTTTCCGCTCTTTCGGCCCATTCTTGAGATGAATATTCACGACTTCCTTGTTTCCCCCGCC
Organism: uncultured Verrucomicrobiota bacterium; assembly: GCA_964501475.1. Lineage (GTDB taxonomy): Bacteria > Verrucomicrobiota > Verrucomicrobiia > Limisphaerales > CAZCUL01 > CAZCUL01. The sequence goes on from CAZCUL010000166.1 coordinate 4,651, forward strand.
GAGGCCGCCCGCCGCGAAGGGCCCTACAACCGCATCGTGATGTCCAGCCGGGTGCGCCTGGCCCGAAATGTGAAAGGGCTCCCCTTCCCCGGTTGGGCCAAAAAGGCGGACCGCGTCAAAGCCTTCGATCAAGTCCGCCCGGCCGTCACTTCCATTTCGCAAATGACCGACTCGTTTGCCGCGTCCATGGACACCTTCACTACCCTGGACAAGAATATTCTGGTCGAACGCCATCTCATCAGTCGCGAACATGCGGCCAAAGCCGCCGGGAGCGGTCTGGTGGTCAACCGGGACGAATCGTTTTGCGTCATGATCAACGAGGAGGATCATCTGCGCATGCAGGCCCTCCGCCCTGGTTTGCAGCTCAAACAGGCCTGGCAGGCGCTGGACCAGTTCGATTCCAGGCTGGAGAAGAAACTGGAATACGCCTTCAAAGCGGACCTGGGTTATCTGACGGCATGCCCCACCAACCTCGGCACCGGCATTCGCGTCAGCGCCATGCTCCATTTGCCGGGACTTGTGCTGGCAGAGCAAATCAATCAAATCATTCAAGCCGTCAATAAGCTCGGCCTGGCCGTGCGCGGACTCTATGGCGAAGGAACAGAAGCCCTCGGCAACGTCTTTCAGGTCTCAAACCAGATGACTCTCGGCGAAACCGAGGCGGACATCGTCGAGCGCCTCACCAAAGTTCTTTCTCAGATCATCGAACACGAAGAAAACGCCCGCGGCACCCTGCTCGAGAAAAAACCCAAGCTGGTCCATAACCACATCGGACGCGCTTACGGCATCCTGGCCAACGCCCACAGCATCTCTTCGAAAGAGACGATGAATCTGCTCTCGCTCTTGCGGCTGGGCTCGGACCTGGGCTCTTTTCCGGAAGTGGATCGCGCTTTGGTGGATGAACTCTTCATCGTTACGCAGCCGGCGCATTTGCAAAAGCGCTTCACGGAAAAGCTCGGCGCCGAAGAGCGCGATTCCCTCCGCGCAGACATGCTGCGCGAACGTCTCCGCGATGTCAGCCGGCCGCGCACGCCGCAAAACGGCAGCTCCGGCAAATCGCCGGAGAAGTCGTGATCCTGGACGGTTCTTTGCAGCGGCGGACGCGAGTCCCTACCTTTCCCGTTTCCGCCGCAACTCCTTTCGCAGCGACTCCAACGGCAGAGTATTGATCACATCCGCCTTCGCCAGGCCGCCTTTGCGGGCAATTCCCGCTCCGAACCGCAGGTAGCCTGCGTGAGACGCCCGGTGGCCGTCGCAGTTAATCACGCACTTGACGCCCTTCTCTTTGGCGTAAGGCCAGAGCCGCCAATCCATGTCGAGGCGATACGGCGACGCATTCAGCTCAATCCAGGTGCCGGTGGCGGCGCAGGCATCAATCACGGCCCGGGCATTGACCGGGTACCCTTCGCGCTCCAAAAGCAGCCTTCCCGTCAGATGCCCCAGCATGTGGACGTAAGGATTCTCCGCCGCGCAAATGAGGCGTTTGGTCATTTCCGCCTCTGATTGATTGAATCCCTGATGAATGCTCGCCACCACCACATCCAACTCGGCCAGGACGTCGTCCTCGAGGTCGAGCTTGCACGCCATCAAAATGTCCACTTCCACACCGGTCAAAAGGCGGAAATCGGTCTCCTCTCCCGCCAGCACCTGGTTCAGTCTCTTGACTTCCGCTAGCTGGCTGCGAAGGCGGACCGCGTCCAAACCATTCGCCTGAAACGAAGACTTCGAGTGGTCCGTGATCGCCCAATAGGCAAAACCCAACTCCCGCATCGCCGCCACGATCTCTTCCAGGCGTTGGTGTCCGTCGCTCCAGGTGGAATGGTTGTGCAGCGAGCCTTTCAGGTCGGTCCATTCCACCAGACGCGGCACTTCGCCTTTCCCGGCCATCTCGAATTCACCGGAATCTTCACGCAATTCCGGCGGGATGCAGGCCAGTCCCAGTTCCGCAAAAATGTCCTCCTCCGTCTTGCAAGGAACCAGCAGGGCCGGGTCGCGCGTCTCCACTTCGGATCGGAACAAACCGTACTCGTTCAGCCGCAGGCCGCGCCGGATGGCCCGCTGGCGCATGACGATATTATGCTCCTTGCTGCCGGTGAAATAAGCCAGCGCAAATGGAAATTCGCGGTCGCTCACCACCCGTAAGTCCGATTGAATCCCTCCCTGCAAAATGACACTGGCCTTCGTCTCCCCTTTTGCGTTGACCGTCAGAACTCCCGGCAGCCCGGCAAAAAATTCAATGATCTGCAAAGGCTTTTTCGACGACACCAGGAAATCGATGTCGCCTACAAGCTCCTTCCAGCGGCGCAGACTTCCCGCGGTGCTGCAGCGAATGACGTCCGAATGGTTTCTCAAGCTCTCCAGGATGGGCTCGGCCACCGCGAGGGCGATGCTGAGCAAATGCCGGCTCGCGTAAACGAGGCGACGATTGATGGCCTCGCATATGTTTTTCTGCGTTTTCTCACCAAAGCCGGGCAGAGCCGCCACTTTCCCCTCCTGACAGGCCTGTTCGAGCTGCGCGATGGTTTCGATCCCGAGGTGGTCATGGAGCGCTTTGATCTTCTTGGGGCCAACGCCGCCGAGTTCAAGCATTGCCAGAAACCCGGGCGGAACCGATTGCTTCAACTCCTCGTAGTAGGGCAGCCGCCCGGTGGTAACCAGTTCCACAATCTTTTTCTGGAGGCCTTCGCCAACCCCCTTCACGCCGCTGAATCGCCCGTCCGCCACCAGCTTCTCCAGCGGTTCGGAAAGGTTCTCGATGGCCCGGGCCGCATTGGCGTAAGCGCGGGTCTTGAATGGATTTTCGCCCTTCAGTTCGAGCAGGACGCCAATATCGTTAAGGATCTCGGCCACCTGATCTTTTGTCATGCAGTCAGGATAGCGCAGCGGGCTCTGGTTGAGAATGGCAACTTCGATCCGGTCCTCGCTTAAACCGTGAGCCGAGATCACGAGCAGCTAGTCTCGCTTTGCGGAGCGCGGCCGTCCCCTGCCGCAGCGGGTCAGGAACTCGAAAGAGGCTTGGGGGATTCTCCCGCGTGAGCGCGCTTCCCACCTGCTGCGGCTGATACAGCCGCGCTTCGGGTTCAAATGAGAGTTGCCGAGGTCACGGGCAGCATCATTGGATTGTCCAATCAAGAAACCCGGTTAAAATGAGCGCATGACGCCGCGAATTTTTATTCTTCTGGCTGCCGTTTTGTTAACAGGACCTGGCGCCGCCTGCGCGGGCGCCCCGGCCTCTTCCCCGCCCAATGTCCTCCTCATCATCTCCGACGATCAGGCCTGGACCGACTTTGGTTTCATGGGGCACGAGGTCATTCAAACGCCGCATCTCGACAAGCTGGCTGCTGAGAGCGCGATTTTCGTAAATGGCTATGTGCCCACCTCCCTCTGCCGCGCCAGCCTGGCCACGCTCCTGACCGGGCTTTACGCCAGCCAGCACAAGATTTGTTGCAATGATCCTCCCGACGGCGTGGCCCGGAACGCGATGCATCCGTTCATCAAAAAAGCACCCGCCCTCCCCCGCCTTTTGCAGCAGGCCGGTTATCGCAGTCTTCAGACAGGCAAGTTTTGGGAAGGCCACTATGCCAATGCCGGTTTCACGGACGGCATGACCGTGAAAGGACGCCATGGGGATGAAGGATTGGCCATCGGGCGCAAAACCATGCAACCCATTTACGATTTTATCGAGGCCGACCGCTCGAACCCGTTCTTCATTTGGTATGCCCCAATGATGCCGCACGATCCCCACACGCCTCCGGAACGCATTCTCAAAAAGTACCTGGTCGAAGGCCGAAGTGAAAAGCTCGCGAAGTATTGGGCCATGTGCGAATGGTTCGACGAAACCTGCGGAGAGCTGCTTCGTTATCTCGATCAACATGGCCTGCGGGAAAACACGCTTGTCGCTTTCGTGGTGGACAATGGCTGGATTCAGGAGACCGGTCCGGAAAGGACAACCCGCGGCTGGTTCGCCCCCAAGAGCAAGCTTTCACCCTACGACGGCGGCTTGCGCACGCCGGTCATGTTGCGATGGCCGGGACACGTTAAGCCAGCCCGGTATGGCGATCTGGTTTCCACCATCGATCTGGCGCCCACCCTCCTCAGCGCTTGCGGCGTCAAACCGCCCGCCGCCTTGCCCGGGCTGAACTTGCTCCCGGTCGCTTCAGGCAAAGAGAAGAAGCTCAAGCGCGAGACGGTCTTCGGAGAGATCTATCTGCACACGGCCGTGGACCTGGACGAGCCTCGTTTGAGTCTCACTCACTTGTGGGTCCGCCGCGATGATTGGAAGCTCATCAAGTTCCAGGAAGAACCCGTGCACGTTGAGCTTTACAACCTGGCCAGCGACCCGTTCGAGACGCGCGACTTGCGCGAGTCGGAGACCCGGCGCGTGCGACAACTCCGGAGGCTGCTGGAACGATGGTGGGAAAACCGCTGACCATCGCCATTGGTTGCGTTTTTTACAGGCAAAGCGGAGTTTTTCATCGACACGTCTGAAGCGGTGGGGTAAACCCTGGCATCATCGGAGGCCGGACGTATGCCCAGATTGCTAATGAGGTCAAGCGGGGAGCCCGAGCGAGCCATCGATTTGCGGGACGGCGTGAACACCATCGGGCGGGCGGAGGAGAATGACATCGTCATCGAGCATGCCAGTATTTCTGCGCATCATTGCGTGGTCTCGGTTTCCGATAGTGCGGTCGTGGTCCGCGATCTGAGATCGTCCAATGGAACTTTCATTGACGGCAGGCGCATCACTCAAGACCGTCTTCAGCCCGGTCACGTGCTATGCGTGGGCGAAGTGGAGTTGATCTGGGAGAAGCCCGAAAGTCGCGTGGCCATCCCGTCCCTGGACGCGCCGTCTCCTGCCGCACCAACGGCGCTGCCAGAAGATGTCCTGGCTTGCCTCCACCATACCGACCGGCAGGCCGTGCGCCAGTGTTCGCGCTGCCACCATGTCTTTTGCGAATCGTGCGTTCATCATCTGCGCCGCGTCGGCGGGAGGCTGCTGCATCTTTGTCCGCTCTGCAGTGGCATCTGCCAATGGATCGGCCCGGAAAGGCCCGCCCGAAAGGGATTGCTCGAAAAGGTAAAGTCCGCCTTCCGCAGCGCTTTCAAGACGTAGGCGGCCGGTTGACCTCACCCCAAGCCGGGGCGCTCCTACTCGGCGGAAGATTCCTCCAACAGCCGCTGGTAGGTTTCCCGGGCGTGAGCGTAAGCCTGTTTGGCATCCTCCATTTCCTGCGCTTTGATGAACTTCTGCTTCTGCGACCAGCATTGGTCCACGCCTTTCAGACACCATTCGGCGCTGCGCCTGGATGCGCGA
>CAZCUL010000167.1:0-2709 GCA_964501475.1 uncultured Verrucomicrobiota bacterium
GAGCGTTATGCTCCTGAACTTTGTCGGAAACTTTGTCGCGAACTTTGTCGAAATGCCCCGAAATCCATCCCATTACTCGACAAAGTTTCCGACGAAGTTTTCGACAAAGTTTGGGTGAGGCCGTTTTGGGACAAGCTCTAGTTAGGCACTGCCATTCCTGAATCAGCACTCCTTTGCAAACGGCAGGCTGGTGACCACGGCGCTGCTCCGGCCCGCGGCAGTTTGAAGCTCAAGCTGCCCTCCGGGTTGATTATGCTCGCGCCGGACGTAACCGAGGGCGATCTTCCGCTGGAATGCCGGCGAGGCCAGCGCGCTGGTAACGTAACCGGCTTCCTTCTCTCCATGAAACAGCTTGTCCCCCTTCCGCGGAAGTTGGGGAAGATCGTCCGCAAGCCACAACCCGCGCAGGCTCTTTGCCACCTGGCCGTAGGTGCGAATGCGCGCGATCACTTCCTGGCCGATGTAACAGCCTTTGCTGTAACTGATGGCCGATTCCCCGATGCCCGTCTCCGGGGCCAGATTCGATTCGTCCATGTCCATCCCGTAACGCGGCAGACCCGCTTCGATGCGCGCCATTTCCAACGCCTGCCAGCCGCAAGCGCCCCCTCCAAGCTCTCTGGCCGTGGCGATCAACCTTTCCGCGGCTGCGGCCATGGAAGCGCCGGGAGCAAACAAATCGAAGCCCGAGACAGTCCCGCGCGGCCGATTCATGCAATAGACCTCGCCCAGGGCCGCATCGGAAACCTGCGTGAACTGAAAGGGCCGGTCCGGAATCTTCACCGGCAAATTGAGCCGGGTCACGATTTCCGCCGCCTTCGGTCCTTGCACGCTCAGCAGCCCGCAAAGCTCCGATACGTTGACCACCTGCACGTCGTCGGCAATGATGAACCTGTCGAAGCGCGCCGCGATCTTTGCAGCCAGCCCGGGCTCGAAGTCCAGGAGCAACTCGTCCGGCAGGGAATAGATGTTTAAATCGCTTTCCATTTTGCCTTTGTTGCTGACCAAGGCGGCGTAACAGCCTTGTCCCGCGGAAAGCGCCTTGATGTTGTTCGTCACCTGGCCGTTGAGAAATCTCACCCGGTCCGCACCGGTCAGGCAAAGTCTGCTCCGAAAGCTCAGGTCCATCACGCCTCCCGTCTCCTGAAGCATCCGATATTCGGCCCGGGGATCGCCGTAATGATCCACGGCTTGCATGCCGCCGACCTCGGTAAAGACGGCATGCAGGCGCTGATGAAACGGCCGCAATGATAATTCGCTCACAGGGGGACTCTAGCGCAACGGCCGGCAGGTTCGGAAGCGAATCATGGCCCGGCCACAAAATCCCTTACAGGTCACTTGGACTAGGCTACCTTGGCGGCGTGCATCTGGCGCAGTTACGGCTTCGCGATTTTCGCAATTACGCCCGGCTGGACCTTGAGTTTGGCCCCGGTTTTCATCTGTTGCTCGGAGCCAATGCCCAGGGAAAAACCAACATCCTCGAAGCCGTTTATCTCATGGCCACGCTCCGTTCGTTTCGGGGCGTGGGCGGCGCCCAGATGGTGCGTCACGGGCAAAAGGGTTATTTCGTCGGCGGAAAGGTCGTGGGCCAGGCCACGCGCGGCATCAAAGTGTATTGGTCGGCGCGGGAACGAAAGCTGAGCCTGGACAGCCAGCCGGTCCGCCGGTTGACCGATTATCTGGGCGTGCTCCGAGTGGTGGTGTTCTGCACAGAGGATACCCAACTGGTCAAAGGGACCGGGCGCGTGCGCCGCCGCTTCATGGATTTGTTGCTTTCCCAAACCCATTCCACGTATCTGCCCCTTTTGCAGCGCTACATGCGGGCGTTGCGCTCGCGAAACGCGTTGTTGAAACGGCGGCCGGTGGACGAAGCGGCCCTGGAGAGTTTTTCCCGCGAACTGGTTCGCCTGGGCGATGAACTCACGGCCTTGCGCCGCGAGTTGATTCCGCGCCTTTCCCCTTTGGCGCGGCTGGCTTACCGGCGTGTTTCACACGACGCCGAAGAACTCCGGCTCGAGTACGAGCCTGCCATCAAAAAGAACTTCGCAGTGGAACTGGCCAATTCGCGCGATCGAGAACGGGCCTATCGCTCGACGCTGGTCGGCCCGCATCGGGATGATCTCTGCCTTCTCTTGAACGAAAAGTCAGCCGCCCAGTTTGGGAGCGAAGGGCAGAAGCGGACTTTGGCCATCGCACTGAAAATGGCTCAAGCCGAATATCTGACCGGCATTCATGGATCGCCGCCCATCCTGCTGATCGACGACGTGATGGGTGAGTTGGACGCGGAACGGCGCGCCGGTTTCCTGCCATTGCTCGAAAAGGCGCGCGAGGCCAGCGGCCAGGTCTTTATGACCTGCACGGAGGAGAACTGGCCGCGTGAACTGGGCCGCACCCTCCAGCGGTGGGAAGTCCAGGCCGGGACCGTCCGACCAGTGAAACGCTGAGCAAAAGTCCGGAGTCGGGAGCGCGGGACAAATCCCGCGGTCCGGGGAGAACCTCTATCCGCATTGCGCCTTCTGACGCAGCGCATGGTCCACCAGCACCAGCGCGGTCATCGCTTCGACCATGGGCACGGCGCGAGGCAGAACGCACGGATCATGACGTCCCCGAGCCTTGAGCGTGGTATTGTGAAAGGTTTCGTCCACGGTGTTCTGCTTCTGCATGATGGTGGCCACAGGTTTGAAGGCGACTCGAAAATAAATCGTTTCTCCG
>CAZCUL010000168.1:0-2909 GCA_964501475.1 uncultured Verrucomicrobiota bacterium
GCGGGCCTCCGCTGTACCGCTCTTGGACAGCGCTACTAAACTCGCCCTATCTTCGGTCGAGCATTCCAGTTCGGGTGCATGTCTGGGCATCTCCCAAACATTTTAATACATCAATGTACTATCGCAATTAAGCACTAGCTATAGCTAGTGCAAATCAGCCGCTGCCGTGCAGGCGCTGTAGCGGCCAGCTATTTCGGTGTTGCATCCTGGCCTCTGATTGAAACCTCGCGCGGCTTCATCGGCTGCTCGTCATTGAGTCCGTTGCCATTCCTTCTCTGGGGCGGTCGCGACGACGTTATTGTCGCTGCCATGGGTGCTGGTCTGGACCGCCAATCGCTATCAGCTTCTATGGCGCGCAATTCTCGGTTTCGTCGCGAGCGTCATGCCGCCACTGGGGCTCATCGGTTGGGCGTCGCCGCTGAGTGCGTCCGGTGTCCTTTTCCCCGGAACGGCTTTGTTCGGACTCCTCGGGACAGGGTTGCTCGCCGGAGCACTGGCAGCATCGGCCCGACGACTGCTTGTTGCAGCGGTCGCTATCGTTGCTACATTGATTGCGAATTTCGCGTACGAAGCGCCGGCAGAGCCGCTTGGCTGGGCAGCGGTTGACACATCCTTTGCGAACCGCAGGCGCTTGGACGCAACATTGGATTTTCTTAACGGCGAGGTTATTCAACGCGCCGCCCTCCGTTCCGCGGCGACCGTAGCGGTTTTCCCGGAGGCAGTCGTCAGTCGATGGAACCAAGCCACAGAGGCGTTCTGGGAGCCGACGCTCGCGCGCTTGGCTCATGTCGGCAAGACCATGGTTTTCGGCGCGAATGTGCCAGTCCACCGCACGCAGGAGTTTCGGAACACTGCCGTAATAATCGGTGCGGCTGGCGACCACGTATTCGAGCAACGTGTCCCAGTCCCGCTTGCAATGTGGAAACCGTTTGGCCCGAAGAGCGGGGTGCCCCTTCGTCTGACTGGCCCCGGAGCGATTGAGATCGCCGGCGAGCGAGTCGCCTTTCTGATCTGCTATGAGCAGCTACTGGTTTGGCCCTTTCTGCACTCGGCAGCTGAGCGACCAACCCTGATCGTCGGCATGGCCAACCATTATTGGGTACGGAACACCAGTATTCCCGCGGCGCAACGCGCGTCCATGAAGGCCTGGGCTCGACTGTTCGCACTGCCACTTCTGATGGCTGAGAACAAATGAGGTTTATCGTGCAAGAAACTGCAAGCAGATCTGAAATCTTGACCATTCGCGAAGTAGCGGAGGTCCTTCGCTGCTCGAAGGCGCACGTGTGCAATGTCCTGCGTGGACGCGTTCAGGGACTGCCGAAACTGACGCACTTCGCGCTCGGTCGGCGCAAGCTGGTCCGGCGCGAATGGCTCGAAACATGGATGGAGCAAAACAAGCAACAGTGGTAGTATCTGCCCATGGTCTGGATGTCCGCCATTGACGCGGGAATGGAGAACAGAATTGCGTCGAAGGCGATTTCAGCGGGGCAGTATCAAGCCTCGCAAACGAAGTGGAAACCTCTACTGGTATGCCCAGTGGCGAGAAGGTGGCACTCCGCGGTCAAAAGAATTGGGTCTGTGCTCAACTATGACCCGCGGCCACGCCAACGCGATCCTCACGAGCATCCTTCAACCGATCAACGAATCGGCGGGAATCAGGCAAAGCCCGTTCGTGAACCACACGTTCGGGCAGTTCGTGGAACGGTTAACGTTCCCGTGTACAAGGGCAAATGGAAACTGTCCACGGCGATGACGGAGCTCGATCGGCTCAGTCATCATCTCGTCGGCCCACTCGGGGAACGAGGGATTGCAGCCATCACTCGCGAGGAGTTGCAGAAGTTACTCGACAGGAAGGCCCGGTCGCTATCGGGGAGTGTTGTCACGCATCTCCGGTTCCGACTACGGTCGATCTTCGATCTGGCGCTGAGCGACGGGCCGTGGAGCGGAACCCGGCCACGACGCTCTACACACCCAAGCACTGCAAACCCGGTCGCAAGAAAAGGGTCCTCACTCCTGAGGATCTGGACGCCATGACACAAGCGCTCGACTTTCGGGAACAGATCATCCTCCGATTAGCCACGTTCGAAGGAATGCGGCCGGGTGAAATCCTCGGACTTCAGCGGAGTGATTTGGACTTGTCGGAAGAGTGCCTCTGGGTCCGCCGGCGTGTTTACAAGGCGGACGTCGATTTGCCGAAGAGCGACCGCTCGACACGGCAGGTCGCGCTTTCGGACGGAACAGTCGAGCTGCTGCGGAAGTGGCTGGACTGCATGATCCGTACGGACGAGCTGGCCTGGGTGTTCTCAACCGAGAATTCCAGGCGGCCATTGACGCGGGACTTTATCTGGACCAAGAAGATGCTCCCGTACTTGAAGCCAATCGGCTTGGACTGGGCGACGTTTCAGGTGATGCGCAGGACTCATGCGAGCCGGTCCAAGGAAGCCGGGGTAGACGCCCACACCCGGTCGGCTCGGATGGGCAACACCGTCGATGTGAACGAAAATGAATATGCGGTCAGCGACTTCAAGACCCGCCGCGAGGCGGTCTGCAAGTTGGAGGCCGCACTGAAAGTCAAAGCGAAAGATAGCGGGGAGTCCTCGGAGTGAGAGGCTCTTCGAACCAGAGGTTAGCGAGGTATTTGGAGGCGTTTGGCCAGAGGGCGTTGCAGCGCCCTCCAGCCGGCTCCGCGAGGTGATCGGGAGCTAAACGTAGTAATCGCAGTAAACTTGAGACTCGGTGGTCTTCCTAAGTTATTGGAAACATGGAGCGGGAGATGGGACTCGAACCCACGAAGTCCAGCTTGGGAAGTCCCATGGCCGATTGCCACAACCGCCCATGAAAACCAGGCGCAGCCGCATTGTTATAGCGTGAATGCGCAGGCGAGCGAACTGAGGCTGTCATTATTCTGG
>CAZCUL010000169.1:0-8854 GCA_964501475.1 uncultured Verrucomicrobiota bacterium
GAGGGGGCGCCAATCGAGCCATTGGGCGGTTTCTATACTGGACTCGCTGGCCGCGGGCACGGAGAAAGTTTCGGCGCGGCGCTTCCTTTATTCGTGGAAGCGGGAGGTGACCAGGCTCAGTTCAGTTTCGAACGGTCCACGTTCGGGTCCTCCGGAGATTTGAATTTTGAATTCTGCTGCGAACAGCGGCGCGTTTCGCCCCCGGCGGCTGCCTGCAAGTGCGAGACGCGCTCTGCCTGAACGACAGAAGAGGTCAGGCTGGCGGCGGCTTGGGCAGCTCGATCCAAAAGCAGCTCCCTTTGCCGGGCTCGGAAGTAAGGCCAAGGCGGCCATCCATTCGTTCGATGCCTTTGCGGACAATCGCCAGCCCGATGCCCGTGCCGGGAAAACGATCCGTATTGTGCAGGCGTTCGAAGACGCGAAAGATGCGTTCGTGGTGGTCTGCCGGGATGCCGATGCCGTTATCCTGCACATGAAGGCGGATGCTTTCGCCGCGGTCTTCGGCCCGGATCCTCACATGCGGATGAACTGCCTCGCCTACAAACTTGATCGCATTTGTAATGAGATTGATCAGCACCTGGTTAAGAACAGTGGGGTGAGCCCAGACGCTGGGCAAGGGAAGCGGCGCTTCGATGACGGCCTGGTGCGCCTCGATTTCCGCGGCCATCTGGGCCAGGACGAGCTGGAGGTGCGCGCTCAGATCCACTGCGCTGCACGAAACCTCCTCGTGGCTGAGGCGGCCATAAGCAAGCAAATCCTGAATGAGCCGGTCCATATGCAGCCCGGCCCGAACTATGCGCCGGGCATAATCCTGGCCCACTCCATCGAGCACCCGACTGTAATCCTCCAGCAGAGCCGTGCTCAGCCCCGTCATACCCCGCAGCGGAGCCCTGAGATCGTGGGCGATGCTGTAGCAAAAACTGTCCAGCGACTGGACGGTTTCCTGCAGCTTGGCGGTGCGTTCCTCCACGCGGCGCTCGAGTTGGTCGGCATGCTCGCGCAACGCCTCCTGGGCTTCGCGCAACGCTTCTTCGGCTCCCTTTCGTTCCGTAATATCGAGCAAACTGACAAAGACGCGATCCAGGTTTGTCTCGTAAGTGGCGAAGGAGACGCTGATCCAAAAGCTTTTGCGCTGGCCCTGGAGCGTCTGCAAGGGCGCTTCCATCTCCAGAAAGGGGCGCGCCGCGGCTATGGCCATCAACTCCGCTTTGAACATCTCCAGCGTTTCCGGCACAAAAATGTCGTTGAGTGAACGGAGCAGTTCCTCCTTCGTTTTCGCTCCGAACAGCTTCAGGCCCTCGGGATTGACATCCAGCAATTTGACCAGTTCGAGGCAACGCAAAAGCAGCTCGGGATGCTCGTCCAAATGCCGGTTGAAATCGGCTACTCCCTCCGCCTTAAGTTCGTCAATGAGCCCTTTGACTGCCGAAAAATCCTCTTCCCAGATGCCGACCCCGGCGCCCTCGAAAATGTTGCGGTAACGCTCTTCGCTCTGGCGCAGGGCCACCTCCGCGCGCTTTTGCTCGTGGACGTCGGTGACCGTGCCAATCCATTCGCGAACGCCGCCGTCGGTATTGTGCACCGGCACACCGCGGGCGACGAAGTAACGGAATTCGCCTCGAGCGGCATTCCAGAGGCGGCCTTCGGAGTGGTAGATGGAACCCGCCTGCCGGGCTTGATTCCAAAGGTCCCGGGCCATTTCCCGATCATCCGCATGCACCGCCATCAACCACCCAAGGTCTCTATGTTCCTCCCACCTTTGACCGGTATAGTTTTCCCAGGAAGGTTGCGGCTCCACAAAGCGGCCCTCGGGATCGGTTGTCCAGATGATCGAAGTAGTGGCGGTGGCGAGGCTGCGGTACCTCTCTTCGCTCCGGCTCAGGGCGGATTCGACTTTGCGGCGTTCGACAAGTTCACTTTGCGCGGCCTGATAGAGCCGGGCATTGTCAACGGCAATGGCGGCTTGTCCGGCCAGGCCCTCCGTAAGCTCTTCGGATTGCTCGGTGAAAATGCCCGGCTCGGGATGGCCGAAGAAGAGTCCCCCGATGACTTCGCCGGAGCGGGAGACGACCGGCACGGCCAGGTAACTGCGCACCGGCAAATGTCCCGGCGGCATTCCGCGATGGGGCGGATTTTGGCCGTAGCGGGAGTCTTGCAGGACATCGGCAATGCGAATGGCGCCTTCGCCGCGAAAGGTGGGCCCGAACAGCGCGGTGTTGCGCGGCATGGGAAATTTGGAAAAGGCTTCGCGCGGCACGCCGGAAACCACGTAAAGCGTGTAAGCTTCGCCCCGCTCATCGACCACATTGTAGAAGAAGGCCCCGAATTGGGCGCCGGACAGTTTGGTGCCGGCGTCGGTCACGGCTTGGAGCAGCTTTTCCAGGTCCAGCTCGGCCGCAAGCGTGGCCCCGGTCTCGTTCAGCGTTTGCAGCGTCTGGGCCTGCTGCCGCAAACCCTCCTCCGCGCGCTGGCGAGCCGTGACGTCACGGAGGATAACGGTAAAGAACTTCTCCCCGCTCAGTTCGATCTGGGAAATAGCCGCTTCGATGGGAAACTCCTCGCCGTCGGCCCGCAGTCCCCAGATCGTGCCCAAGGCCCCCATGCGGCGGTTGCTCACGCCTGTTACGCCGAAGGCGCGTACATGCTGGCCATGCCCGTGGCGGAAACGCTCCGGAATGAACCGGTCTATCGGCTGGCCCAACGCCTCCGACGGCGGACACTGAAACATTCTTTCCGCAGCCGGATTGAAAAGGACGATTCGCTGATTCGAACCCACGGTGATGATGGCATCCATGGCGGAGGAGATGATGCCATCGAGCCGCCGTTCGCTTTCCCGGAGAGACTGCTCGACGTGTTTGCGGTCGGTGATTTCCGTGCAAATGCCGGCCATGCGAATCGGCTGGCCGGCGCTGTCGTGAATGACCCGTCCACGGCCTTCCATCCACCGTTCGCGCTGGGCGGTGCGGGCGGGGAGCCGGTATTCTACGTAATAGCTGTCCGTGCCGGTGAGGGCGTGATCGATGGCCTGCTGCACACGCTGCCGGTCGTCCGGATGCACATCGGCCAGGAAGCTTTCAAAGGTGCCGCCGAACTGCCCGAGGTCCATTCCGTGAATGCGAGCCAGGTTTTCGGACCATTCCACTTTGCCGGTGACGATATCCCACTCCCAGGTGCCGACCCGGGTCGCCTCGAGGGTAAAGCGAAGGCGTTCCTGGCTTTCGCGCAAAGCGGCTTGGGCCTCTTTCCTGGCGGTGATGTCGCGCGTGAAGCATCGGGTATGAACAAACTGGCCGTTCTCAAAAAGGACGTTCGCGTCGATGAGCACGTGCTTGATCGATCCATCCTTGCAGCGCATCCTCGCTTCGTGCTCGCGCAAGGTTTCGCCCCTGGCCAACCGCTCCAGAATATCCTTAATGACGGGCTGATCGACGTGGAATTCGGCAATATGGCGGCCGATGTATTCGTGCGCCTGGTAACCTAGAGTGTCCAGTTCTGTTCGATTCACTCTCAGGATCGTTCCCTCCGGTCCGACCCAATGCAGTCCCACCGCCGCGTTGTTAAAGAAATCGGACAGCTCCTGCTCGCTCCGGCGAAGGGCGGCTTCGGTTCGTTTGCTTTCGGTGATGTTCCTGGCGATGGCGGAAGCACCCACGACGCGGCCTTCCGAGTCGTGGATGGGAGAAACGGTAAGCGCGACGGCAATTCTCGCGCCGCCTTTGCGCAGCCGGGCCGTCTCGAAGAGAGGCAACCGCTCTCCGTTTCTGAGGCGTTCGAGAATTGAGGGCAGTTCATTTTCCAGGTCCGGCGGGACGATGATTGAAATCGGCCGGCCCAGAACCTCCTCGGCCGAATAACCATAGATCTTCTCCGCGGCCCGATTCCAACTGGTAATGGTGCCATCAAGCGTTTTGCTGATGATGGCGTCCTCGGAGCTTGTGACCACCGCAGCCAGTCGCGCGGCTTCTGCCTGGGCTTTCTTCAAGTCCGTCACGTCGCTCAAGCTCACCACCACGCCGTCCACCCGGTTCTCGACCGTTCGGTATGGGTGGACGCGCATGAGGAACCAGTGATCGCCCAATCCCACCTCTTTCTTGCGCGACCGGCCGCTTTGCAGGGTCTCGATCACTTCGCGGTCGAGTTCGTAAGGCGCCAACTGGGAAGCGACACTTAGAAGCGGCCGGCCGATCTCCCGCTCGCCAATGCCGAACAATTCGCCGGCGGCGGCCGTCACTTTGCGAATTCTGAGCTGCTCATCAAGAAAGAGGATGGCGACGCCGGAGGTTTGGAAAAGGTTTTGCAAGTCGCCATGGGCAACATCGAGTTCCTCGATTTTCCCCTGCAGCTCCTCGTTTAACGACTGCAACTCCTCCTTCGAGGTTTGCAATTCTTCATTGGTGGACTGGAGTTCCTCGTTCATCGAAAGCAGCTCTTCATTGGCGGACTTGAGCTCCTCGTTCGAGTTCTCCAGTTCTTCGATGGCGCTTTGCAGCTCTTCCCTGGTAGTGCGCAGTTCACTCTCCAATTCGGCCACCACCGGCAGGTTCGGACGAAGAGCCGCCCGCTGATCCTTTCGAACCGATTTCTGCGCAGGCGCCGCCTCCTGGAAAATGACCAGGTAAAGGCCAGCATCCCTGCCCAGCTCCGGAAGCGGGCGCACAATCAGCGTCAGATTGCGAACCGACTTGCGAATGCGCAGGGTAATGTCAGGCCGCACCACTTCCCGGCGGGTGGCGACCACGCGGTTCAAAGCCAGCCTCAGCTCGTGCCGCAAACTGCGCGGGGCCATATTGACGATTTTGTAACTGGGGACTCCGGCAGGCGCTTCGAGAAAGTCGCCCGTCCGTCCGCAAAAATAGATGACTTCTCCATGGTCGTTCACCACCACCCCCGAAGGCGCGTAATCCTCGATTAAAAGGCGCTCGATAGTTCGGACGGCGTTCGTCTCGTGGCCCGTATTCGGCAGAACCGCGGCCTGGCTGGCTGGCCGGCTCCGGGCACCGCCCGCCGCGATCGGCACCGCTGCCAAGACCCGTTTGATGGACGGTTTGCGTTGGAAGACGCGGTGCTTTTTGTCCACGGGGCGGAAGAATTCGCTGCGACTGGCGATATTCTCGGACGGACCGAGAAAAAGATAGCCGTGCGCCTTCAAAGCGTAATGGAAAAGGCCCAGGAGCTTCTTTTGCACGTCCGCTTCGAGATAGATCAGCAGGTTCCGGCAGGAAATGAGATCCAGCCTGGAAAAGGGCGGGTCGCGAATAAGATTGTGCGGGGAAAAAACACACAATTCGCGAATAGTCTCAGTCAGTTCATAATGCCCCCCCCGCTTGATGAAGAACCGTTTCAATCGCGCCCGCGTGACCTGCTCGACGATGGACGCCGGGTAGCGTCCTTTGCGGGCAAATTCAATCGCTTCCTCATCGATGTCGGTGCCAAAGATCTGAATTTTCGGGGGCGGATTCAGCCGGGCCGCCCGTTCCACCAGCAGGATGGCAATACTATAAGCCTCTTCACCGGTAGCGCAGCCCGGCACCCAGACGCGCAGCGGATCATTGGACTTTTTCAGCCGCCAAAGCTCCGGAATGATCTCGCGAGCCAGCAATTCAAAAGCTTCCTCGTCGCGGAAGAACTGAGTAACGCCAATGAGCAGGTCCCGCAAGAGCAGGTCCACTTCCCCTCTCTCTTTCCGCAAGGCGCGCACGTAGGCCGCGAACGAAGAGAGGCCGCAGACCCGCATTCGCCGCTGAATCCGTCGGATGAGCGTGCTCTGCTTGTAACGGCTGAAGTCGTGTCCGGTGTGCCGCAGCAGAATCGCAAAGACTTTTGCCAGCTCTTTTCCGGCTCCTTCCCGAATGGATCCGAAGCCCTGGCTCTCCTGCAGCCGAACCAGGTTGCTGACGTAAGTGCTGATCCGTTGCGGCATCTCTTCCGCCTCCAAAACCTCGTCCACAAAACCGCTGGCAATGGCACTTCGCGGCATGCTGTCGTATTTGGCTGTGGCCGGCTTTTGGGCCAGGGTAAGCCCGCCATATTCCTTGACCGCCTTCAGGCCGAGAGTGCCGTCGCTCCCTGCCCCGGAAAGGATAATCCCAATGACGAGCGCGCCTTGATCCTCGGCCAACGAAGCAAAGAAATGATCGATAGGCTGCAGCGCAGGCCGGGAAGATCGCGCCGGCTTCACGCGCACGGCGCAATTCTGCACGCTGAGCAGGGATTTGGGCGGGCCTGCATAAACGTGGTTGGCCTCGAGGCGAGTGCGATCCTTGAGCTGCTGCACCGGCATGGAAGTGTGTTTGGCCAGCAACTCCGGCATCAGCGTCTCGCGCGTGGGCTCCAGGTGCTGCACCAGCACAAACGCCATGCCCGTATCCGGCGGCATCCGCCGAAAGAAAGCGCGGAAAGCATCAAGACCTCCTGCCGAAGCTCCCAAGGCCACAACCACGCACTGCTTTTGAAGTTTCCCCTTGTTACGTCTGGAGAGTCTGGGCTTGCGCTCTTGCCGCGTTCTTTTCCCTTTAGAGCTCATTCAATCCGTCTGCACGCCAGTGCACGCTGACGATCTATAGAAATGGAAACAGTTCCGGCAAGCCAGCCCGAAAAGCTTTGTTCGCAATTTGCACGAGCCTATCCAGCGGCCTGATTGCCAAGAGACGGGTGAAGGGGGCTCCAGCGATTGAGCGAAAGCGAAAGGCAAGATCGAGACGGCGGTGACGGTCCTCCTTCAGTCACGCGCCGCCCATCTTTGAACGTTGGTCTGGAATTTGATTACGATCGGAACTGCTGGTCCGCCGCTTGTCGCCAGACCAGGAGCGCCTGAGGCGGGGACATCCTTGAGTTCGCGACGCGACTGAGCCGCGCTGTCGATTCCGGGATTTTGAGAAGTGGGGCGCCGGGAAAAGCCGCAATTAACGGCTCGAAACGCGAGAGCTTCTGCGGCGGAAAATAGTAAATCCCGTCAGGAGCACGGATCCCAAGCCGAGCAGCGCCATCATGCCCGGTTCGGGAACGGGGCTGAGAAAGAGATGATCGCCGTCAAGGCTGCCAAAGGCAACCTGATTAACTTCCGAAGAGTTCACGGAGGTGGTATTGCCGGGCGGCACCGCTCCCTGGACTGGGAACTCCCAGTTTGCCAGTGAGCTGGAATAAAGCCCATAGCTCGAGACGTTGCTGAAATCGGGGGCCGGCACATCGTTGTCGGTAGTAGCAAAAACCCAAAGCCAAACCGTCTCGTTATCGAAGGCCGGGGAACTGCTGGACTCCGTTCCGGCAAAACGTCCCGGTTCGCCAAAGACAGTCTGAATCACCGTCGATCCGTATTCATTCCACGCTGAGGAAAGCGCCGCCAGACTCTGGGCCGAACCTAAAATGTCGAACCCTGAATCGAAAAAACCAACGCTCACCTTATTGCCGTCCGGCACATGAGTCATTCCATTGTACATGATGTCCCGTTCAGCGGGAGCGGCCGTGAAGTTGACGGTGGACTGCGCCGGAGCGGTGAGAAGGCTTGCGAAAATCAAGGAGCAGATCAGAGCGAGTTTTCTTTGCATTGGCATGAGGGCGTTAAATGGGGTTACTCAGCAGGAATCGTCCAGTAGAACAATCCCGCGGTCTTGCGGTGAATGAAAAATGCGCTCCCGGCACCGACACTAACTGTGGCTGCCGACCGGAACGAAGCATCGAACCACCCCTCGAAACCCGGAAAATCCGAGTAAAAGTAAACGGTTGTCGTGCCGTCGGAATTCATCAGAAGAAGATTATCCGCTGAGGATGGGTTGTTCCCGGCGACGAGGCCGGTGACGGGATTAGCCGTGTAAAGATTCAGCTCCGGAATCCGGAGGTTCTTCCGGGATTCCAAGGTGCCAAGCAAATTGAAGCCCGCAAAAACCGGCACCGCAGCCGCCCGCTCTTTTGCCGCGCCATGAAAATAAATTGTTCGGTCGCCACTGCTGCGGCGGCGGACCATGATTCCCTGTTCCGGATAGACAACTGTCTGTTGGGCCGGAGCGTAGTCGTCGCGATACCATCCGTTGAAGCCGGAAATATTTGAATAGAAATAGGTGCGCGTGACCTGGTTGTGAGACTCGTGGAGGAGGATGTTGTCGGCCTGCGCGCTGTTCGCTCCGGCCATCAGCCCGGATTCATCGTTCGCCCCAAAAATATCGGCAATCGTCCAATGCCCTCGCAGTCGGAAGGCCTCGCCGACGGCAAGGTTGGAGGCCATCGTCGCTGTGAAAGTCAAGGTCCCGGTCAAGGGATCGATTGTCTGGACGTCCACCATCCGGCCTCCGGCAAGTTCGAGGTAGAACGGACCGTTGCCCAGTTGGCTCCAGTCGGCATTCGCGTCGGTCAAGGAACCCGAGGCCGCCGCGGTGACGGTTCCCGCATAAACCGTGGGGCTGACGAGCGGCAAGCTAAAGCATTCGACGCGCGGCGTCGTTCCGCTTCCTTTAATGGTGATGGCTGTGGCCACAAAACTCTCGGTAGTTGATTCGACAGCCGCCCACGAAGGCGTTGTCATCCCGATCAAAATGGAAATCACCAGATTTCCTCTGTAACTCGGTTTCTCAGCACGATCTTTGCCCATGTGTTTCACCCTCCTCGATCAGTTCTTGATGACCTTCAATCTGCAGAAACGCGGCGATCCGGGGGATACAACGACAAGGTCCTGGCAGTGAATGATTTCAAACTCGGGGTCGGAGTCCGGCGACACCGTCTCCGACACGTAACCGGGGCCGCTCTGCCACGTCTGCTCGTCAGGCGAAACCTCGGGACGGTAGAGGAGAAGCGGTTCATTTCGGCGCCGACGGAAACTCAACACTAGATACTTATTGCCCCCTGACTCGGCGATGTTCGAGGC
>CAZCUL010000170.1:0-14792 GCA_964501475.1 uncultured Verrucomicrobiota bacterium
CTTGTATGCGAAGACGTTGGCCTTATGAAGCCCAGCCCTCTTATGCTTCGCGAGCTGCTTCGGGCGGAGAACATTCGGGTGTATTTCCCCGTTAAAGCCCGTCTGTTCGGCCAGACTCGCGCGTGCATTAGGGCGGTCGATGACGTCAGCTTCTCGATTCAACCGGGTGAAACACTCGGGCTGGTGGGCGAGAGCGGTTGCGGCAAGACGACGCTTGGCCGCGCCGTTATTCGCTTAATCGAGCCGACGGGCGGCAGAATTTTTTTCGACGGGCAAGAGATCACGGCATTGCCCCAAACGGCTCTGAGGAGCAAGCGGCGCCACTTTCAAATGATTTTCCAGGATCCGTTCAGCTCGCTCGATTCCCGGATGACGGTGGAGGACATCATCGGCGAAGCGCTCGATATTCATGGCCTGGCTGAATCGGATCGGGCCAGGCGGGAACGCGTCGGGGAATTACTGAAAGACGTCGGCCTGGAGACTGCCCACATGCAGCGTTTCCCCCACGAGTTCAGCGGCGGACAACGCCAGCGCATCGGGATCGCCCGCGCGCTCGCAGTGCGGCCGAGGCTGATTGTCTGCGATGAACCGGTCAGCGCGCTCGACGTTTCGGTGCAGGCCCAAAGCGTCAATCTCCTCCAGGACCTTCAGCAGGAACACGGCCTGGCTTACCTCTTCATCGCGCACGACCTCGCCGTGGTGGAACACATCAGCCGGCGGATCATGGTGATGTATTTGGGAAAAATCGTTGAACTCGGTGAAGCCCGGGCCGTTATTGGCGAGCCGTTGCATCCTTATACGCAGGCGTTGATTTCCGCCATACCAGTGATCGACCCTTCCACGAAGCGGCAGCGCATTGTGTTGTCGGGGGATGTCCCCTCTCCCATCCAGCCTCCCTCCGGTTGCCCGTTTCATCCGCGTTGCCCTATTGCCGTGGAACGATGCGCGGTCGAAATCCCCCCGCTGCGCGAGGTGCAGACGGGACATTGGGCCGCATGCCATCTGGCCGGCCAACCGATTTCTTAGGAATCGAGCGGGAAGGATTGGAAAGCGGCTTGCTTCGCCGGCTCCTGCGCGGCTCCTCTCCCGCAAGAGTTTGAATTTTTGAGAGTGCTTTGCGTCGAAGCTGCTTGTAACCGCTTGAAAAGCCGGAACGTCTGTAAAGAGCGGAATCGGCGGAAGGAACGCAGTTATGTCAAAACCGAAACTACATTCGCGATTGGTTGCATTTACGTTGATCGAGCTGTTGGTGGTGATTGCCATCATTGCCATTCTGGCGGGGATGCTTCTGCCGGCGCTGGCCCGCGCGAAGGAATCCGCCAAGCGCATCGCCTGCATCAACAACCTTCACAACATCGTCATGGCTCTGCGCATGTATGCGGACGACAATGAGGGGCGCTTCCCCGCCCGAGGCCCAAATTCGCGATGGACCGATCTGCTTCACGATGGCTACAAAAACACCAAGGTCCTCAAATGCCCCAGCGATCTCAATCCGCAAACGTATGGCGCCGGGCAAACGAATGATCCGGGTTCGGCTGCTCCGCGCAGTTACATTATCAATGGCTTTAACGACTACGTCCTTCAGTTCACCAATCAGCTTACGCCCACCATCGCGATGAACGAGAACGCCATTCAGAACCACAGCGATACAGTGGTCTTCGGCGAGAAAGAGGACGAGTCCGGTCATTACTGGATGGATTACTTGAATAAAGACGATCTGGACCAGCTCGACCAAAGCAAGCACGCCACAGGCGCGCATGGCCAAAGCGGCGGATCGAACTATGCCTTTGCGGACGGCAGCGCGCGCTATCTGCGGTTCGGGCAATCGCTCTCGCCCATCAACATGTGGGCATCCGTTCCCGCACTGCGCGACATCGGGATTAACGTCCCGTAGCGTTCTCAAGAAACGAGCTCCGGCCCAGACAACTCATTTGCCGGAAGCTTCGAGATCTCTCGTCCCTCGAAGAGCAGGTCGAGCTGCCCAGATTACGGCGAAGAGGCTTGCGGCACTGGCCGCGGCTGCCAGCCAGGCCCCGGCAAACGCGTTGCCGAATGTAAAATAGAGAGCCACCGCCGCCCAGACCCCCAGTGGCGAGCCCGGTTTCGGTTCTTCGACTTCCCGCTTGTCGAGATACCACGGCAAGGTGATAAAGAGGAGCAGCAACGCCAGTAACAGATCACTGGCCAGAAGACCCCACGGCATCAGAAAACCCCCGGCTTGAGGGTCGAGCAGAGGCCAGGTGCCGAAGCTTCCCATTCCAAATGCGAACGACTCGAATCCTAAATCGAGCACCACGGCCAGAAGCGCCGCCAGACCAATCAGCATGAAGCCGTAATTCCTGTTGCCCCGCCAGGGTTGCAAAATTAACCGGGCCACTTCGCGGCTATTCAGCACGAACACAATCCACAGAACCGGCACAATCCAGGAAACCCCTGGCAGCTCGATCCGCGTTTCGGATGTTCGAAGGCTGACACCGGCAAGCGCCACCGCCACCCGCAAAATCGCCCTGCCGGCCCAGGCGGCCAGCCCGATCAAAGCTCCGATCACGATGACGTTTTGCAGGGGCAGCCGCCGGCTGCTCTCCAGCAGCGTGACTCCGAGCGCCAAGATCAGTCCGAGTCCGGTCAGCCATTGTTCAAGCGCGGTGGGTAGATGAACGCGAAGCGATAGCACACTCAGAACCCAGACCACGACGAATCCGCCGAGAACAAACCGATGGCATCGATCCAACGCAGCCTTTGGCGTGTTCGTCATTGCGCGGTTAAGGCCATAAGACCAACTGTGATCGGCTCGACTCCATCAAGCCGCTCACGCCAATTCCCAACAGCCGCAAGGGGCGCTTGACCAGCTTGTCTCTGGCCAGAAGAAAACAGCCTAACCGATAGATGTCATCCGCTTCGGAGATCGGCTCTTCCAAAGAGACTTGCCGGGTGAGCGTGCTGAAATCGCTATAGCGCACCTTCACCTGCACCGTCACCGCGCCAAGCTGTTTTCGCTTTAACCTCAGGGCAATATCTTCGGCCTGTTCCCGCAAACAAGATCGCAGGACCTTTCGATCGACCGTATCCCGCAAAAAGGTTTCTTCGCTGCTGATGCTTTTGATTTCGTCCCCGAGTTCCAGAGGACGATCATCCTCGCCGAGGGCGAACTGCCGCAATTTCGGTCCGAACGAGCCTACTAGCGCGCGCAAGTCAGCGCGGTAATCCTGCAGGTCGCCCACATTGAAGATGCCGGCCTGATGCAAAACCGCCTCCGTCACTTTGCCGATGCCGTGGATCACCCGCACCGGCATCGGCCGGAGAAACAAGGCTTTGTCTCGTTCCGGAATGAGGGTCAAGCCATCGGGCTTTTGGAAATCGCTCGCCAGTTTGGCAAGCAGCTTATTCGCAGCGATGCCAATGCTGGCGGTGAGCCCGAGCTCTCTGGAGATCTGCTGTTTCAGCTCACGCCCGATTGGCACCGCACGATAAAGCGCCTCATCGGCATCACCCTGCCTTCCGGCCTGGTCCGCCAGAATCACCTCCGTAAAGTCCAGATAAGCCTCGTCGATCGACATCGGTTCGATCCGGGCCCCGGCTCGCGCAATGATTCCCATGATCTTCCGCGACTCCTCGCGGTAATGCGACATGCGCGTGGGAACAAAGATGCCGTTCGGACAAAGCCGTCCCGCCGTGGCACTGGGCATCGCTGAACGCACCCCGAACTTCCGCGCTTCATAGCTGGCCGCGCACACCACTCCCCGGCGGTCCGGCGGCGCGCCCACGATTACAGGCTTGCCGCGCAATGACGGGTCATCGCGCTGTTCCACTGAGGCGTAGAACGCGTCCATGTCCAGATGGAAAATCACCCGTGCCATTCGCAGCGAGTTTAAAGCTTCCCCACTTCCGCGCCAGAGCATCCGCGCTCTCTTAACAAGCCGGCCCCGGTTCGCCTGACCGGCCGACGCGACGGCGGCGGACAATCTCAGCGGCCATCTGCTCCGCTGTTATCCCAGGGCCCCATTCAATCCATTCAAGGGGGAGCTGGTGCCGGAACCAGGTCATCTGACGTTTGGCAAATTGGCGCGTTCGCAATTTCACCAGATCCATTGTCTCTTCAAGGCTGCGCCTGCCTTCGAGATACTCCCTTACCTGGCGGTAGCCCAGAGCTTGCCGCCCGGTGAGATTGTTGTTCAAGCCGCGCTGAATCAATTCTTTCGTTTCCTCAACCAGGCCGCGCTGGAACATTTGCTCCACGCGCGCGTCGATACGATTGCGCAATTCCTTTGGGCGGTTCAGCGCGTAAAACTCCGCGTGCGTTGCTTCGGCATCGCCCGGCCCGGCCCAGTCCGCCCGCTGTTCGGAAAACTTTCTGCCCGTCAGGCGAATGACTTCGAGAGCGCGCACCACCCGTCGAGGATTATGGCGATCGATGCGTTCGAAGGTTGCCGGGTCCGACTCCTGCAGTTCGGCCAGCAGCTTGGGCAGGGGGGTGGCTTCCAGCTCCGCGCGCAACTGAGTATCTGGCCTCGGCGCGCTGCCAAGCCCCCTCAAAAGCGCCTTGAAATAAAACCCGGTCCCGCCGCAAAGCACCGGCACTTTGCCGCGCCCCTCAATCTCGAAAATGGCCCTCTGGGCGTTTTGGACAAATTGGGCCGCGTCGAAACTGTCAGTCACTTCTACCAGGTCGATCAAATGATGCCGCACCCGAGCACGCTCCGAAGCCGACGGCTTGGCGGTCCCGATATCCATGCCGCGATAGACCTGCATCGAGTCCACCGAAACGATCTCGCCGCCCAATTCTTCGGCGAGGAGAATCGCGACCTCCGATTTGCCAGCCGCGGTCGGGCCGGTCAACAGCAGCGGGGCAACCCGGCCTGCGCCTGGCGTCGGCGGCATGCGGCTCCTCACTGGCCGGCCGGACTGCGGCGCGGCAGTTTCCAAAAGAGGATCAGCCCGGCGATCAGGATGGCCGCGCTCAGCAACTGCGCGGGCGTGACCAAGCCTCCCAAATAATATCTGGGATAATCTCCGCGAAACACCTCGACAATGGCGCGCACCACCGCGTAGCAGACCACATACGCGGCGAAAACCTGGCCGTCGAATTTCTTGCGTCGGTAAAGCCAGACCAGCCCCAGATACAAGCCCAGATTCAGAAGCGAATCGTACACCTGTGTGGGATGAACCCCCAGCCCCCGGGTTGAATGAGTGTCGGGATAATGAATCGCCCAAGGCAATTCGCACGCACGACCGAAGCAGCAGCCATTGAGGAGACATCCCATCCGGCCAAAGACGTAGCCCAAAGAGATGCTCGGCGCCACGGCATCGGCCACCTTCCAGATAGGCAGCTTTTTAATCTGAACGTAAAGAACCCCCGCAACCGTGGCGCCTAAAAAGCCTCCGTAAAAGACCAGCCCGCCATGATGCACCATGAGAACTTCGGTCCATGGTTTGTCGGCGAATTCGTTCCAATAAGAGATGACATAAAGAGATCGGGCTCCAATGATCGCTCCCAGGATCAGCCATGGGCCAAGGTCCAGGACCTGTTCGGGCTGCAAACCGTCGCGCACACTTCTCCGGCTGGCAGTCCAAAGGCCCGCTAGAAAACCGACGGCCATCAAAATGCCATACCAGTGAATCGAGAGCGGCCCGAGTTCGAATGCGATCTTATCCACGCCGGGACCAACTTAGGGGCAGGATCGCGGGCTGACAAGCGCACGCGGAACCGCGCGAACCAAACTGCTTGCTGCCATCAGGCCGATCCTTCCCGCACCACTTCCAACGGCTTCTTGTCATCGCGCAACCCGAGAAAGACCGGATGGCGCAATCCGCCATCGGATGTCCATTCACTAAACCGGACCTGGGCCACCAACTCCGGCTTCAGCCAGGTGCAGCGGCGCATTTCGCTCGGAGTGAGGCCCTGCGACCAACGGCTTCGCCCCCGCGCGGGTAAATTCTCGAAGGGGCACCGGTCCGTTCGAAGCTTTTGAAAAGTCTTGTGCAGCGATTCGAGCGTGGCCGTGTCGAATCCGGTGCCGACCCGCGATGCGAAAAGCAGTTTGCCCCGATCGTAATAACCTGCGAGGATCGAGCCGAAATGCTTCCTCGTCCCCTGCGGCGGCGTGTAACCACCCACCACAAACTCCTGCTCGTTCACGCACTTGATCTTCAGCCACGATTTGCTTCGGCGCCCGCTCTCGTAAGGCGAGTCTTCGCGCTTGGCGATCAGCCCCTCCAGGCGCTTCTCCCGGGCCATCGCCAGCAATTCGTCAGGATCACCCCGCAGCCCGGCCGAGAAACGAAGCGGTTCTTCCGCCTCGGCCAGCAGCCGTTTCAACCTTTCCTTTCGCTCTGCCAGCGGCCGCTTTCGTAAGTCGCGATTCTCGAGGTTCAGAAGATCGAACAAATAATAACAAATCGTGCGCGGCTGGCTGGCCTCGAGTTTCTGCCGGTAATTCTGCATCAGTTGAAACGACGGCCGCCCTTTGCCGTCCAGGGCCACGATCTCGCCATCGGCCACCAGGTTGCGGGCCGCCAACTCTTCCAGGGCGTCCACAATCGCCGGGAAATCCGCGGTCATGTTCTTCTCCGAACGAGAACACAATTTCACTTTGCCCTCCTTCTTCACCGCCAACGCGCGATACCCGTCCCACTTGATCTCAAAGATCCAACCGGCGTCCCGCGGAGGCTTTTCCACCAGACGGGCCTTCATGGGATCGATGAACGCCGCCCCGGATTTGGGAAGCCCTTTCAACTCCTTGCCCCAGTCTCCTTGAGCGCCAACGGGCGCTTTTCCGGAGCGAGCTGGCGGGCTGGGCGATCTCTTCGGCGCCGGGGACGAAGCGGTTTTCCGATTCGACTCCCAGACTTTGCCCCTGCCCGCGGCAATCTGTTTCATGGTCTTGCCGCTTGCCACCGATTCGTCGTCGCGCTTCCTGGAAATGGCCCTGGCGTCCTGGCCGGACTTCAAAAGCAGCCACGGTTCCTTGCCGGGCTCGCCTCGCCCTTTCATCCGCACGAGCGTCCATTCGCCTTTGAGCTTTTTGCCCTTCAATTCGAAATGCAGCTTCCCTTCGCGAAACGCCCGGGATGGCTCGCCGCCTAAAAGCTCCCAGGTGCCCGTATCCCACAACATCACGGTGCCTGCTCCGTAATTCCCCGCCGGAATCGTCCCTTCAAACCCGCCGTACTCGAGGGGATGATCCTCGACCTGCATGGCCAGCCGCTTGTCCCCCTTTCTTACCGGAATGCCTTTCGGCACTGCCCAGGATTTTAATACCCCCTCCATTTCGAGCCGGAAGTCATAATGCAACTGTCGGGCGGCGTGCTTTTGAATAACAAATCGCGGCCCCCGCCCCCTGCCCTTCTTGCCGGCTTGCCCGCCTTTAGGCTCGGCTGTCCTCAAAAAATCCCGCTTTTGCCGGTAACGCGCCAACCCCATAAATCAATTCTCCCGCGGCAGCAGAACAGCGCTTTGAGCCCATCGCCGTTACTCTGCGCTTTGTGAAATGCACCAGAGATGCTGATGCGTGCGGATAAATACGTCGCCGCCCGAGACCGCCAGCGACGCATTCGTCATTTCGTTGCCAATCGAATTCGCTCCCAGTAATTCGAACTTCGGGCTCGCCCGCAACACCAGACAGTCCCCGCTCTTGTTCAGGATATAAAGCCGATCCCCGGAACGCACCAGCGAAGACCACGAATCCGAGGTCGGTCCCGGTCCTTTGACGCGCTCGGTCCAAACCGCCTCGCCGGTTTTCAGATCAATGCACTCGGCAATACCCCCGGAGTTGAGGATGTAAATATGACCTTCGTAAATGATGCCCGAACCGATGCCCGTTTTAGTCCGAACGGTTTGCCAAAGGCGGCGGGTTTGCGTGACGTCGCCACGGCCGCCCGCTTTGACGGCGATGCTGTTGCCGAAGAAACCGCCCATCGCCACCACCACCCCTTCGCCATAAATGGGCGAAGTATAGACCAGCGGATTCAACCCGTCGCAACTCCAGAGTTCCCCGCCTGTTTTCGGGTCAAAGGCCCGCAGGTAACGCGGGAAGCTCATGACCAACTCGTCGCGCCCCTCGGCTCGGATGATCAGCGGCGTGCTGTAAGTGCAGATGATTCCCGGTTCTTGGCCGCGAAAGCCGTCTGTCCGGTTGCCTACCTCGATTTCGGGCTCCTCGTATTTCCAGGCCGTTTCGCCGGTTTTACTATCCAGCGCGATCAAAAAGGCGCCCTTGCCCGGCCCAAAGTAGAGAAAGCACAGGTCGCCATGGAGCACCGGGGAGGAACCGCTTCCCCATTCGAAATCCTGCCTGCCCAAATCGCGCTTCCACAATTCCTCTCCCTCGATGTCATAACAGAAAACGCCGGCCGAGCCGTGACAGACCACAACCCGTCTTCCATCCGTGACAGGCGAGGCGGAGCAATAGGGATTGGTTTCATGGGTCTGTTCGCTGTCCGGGTGGTGAACCGGTTTCTGCCAAAGCACCCTCCCATCGTCCCGCGACAGACACATGAGCGTGCGCAGATGATTTTTCTCGACTGCTTGTGTGATGAAGATTTTATCGCCCCAGACGGCGGGGGTGGAATTGCCGCGGTCCGGCAGGGGAACTTTCCAGCGCACATTTTCACCGGCGCTCCAGCGGCTTGGGATGCTCTCCATTGTCACGCCTTGTCCATCCGGTCCGCGCCAGGCCGGCCAATTCCCGGCCCAACCCCTCGCGCCGGACAAGGCCAATATTGAAGCCGCTAAAGAGAGAAAGGTCGAATTCCTGAAAATCATGCGCGGACGATAATGTCGGTTTCGAACGAGCACAAGCACGCTCCATCGTGGTTCAGGGCCAAGGAATCTCGAGCGGCAGGTTCGCCCATTCTGCTCTCCCCTCTCCCGGCCCTCTTCAAAGAAAGGCAGCGACGCTCGCGGATTCACAATACAGTGGCGGCACTACCGTTTTGGGGGGTGCCAGCCGGTCCGTCTCCGTGCTCAGGGCCGGCGGGGCCGAGTGAACCGGGTTGACGGGCTTGAGCTGATGATAAACTCTCACCTTGTTTTTGGTATCCGAAGTTGCTGTTCTTTTCATGTCATGAACGGGGTTGTGAGTTGTTGTTTGTTGCTTACTGACCGCATGAGAATGACCTGTTCGTCGTCTCACACAACCCCTTCATGGCATCTGTGGACAGCCGCGCTCCGGAAGATCGCCGCAATCTGCGCCGATTCCCAGGAATACTGATAGACCGGGCAGTCCGCGCTACAGTGTGCGCAAACATTCCGGGGATTCTCTCCTGTAGGGAAGCGGCGCGAGACAACTTTGAAGCGGCTTCGCAGGACAACAACGCTTCCCGCGTTGAAATGCTGCGCCGGCCAGATTGCGAAGCTTCGCCGCGGTGTTCGGTTCCTTCAAAGCGGCGCCGAGACGCTTCGAAGCAGCTCGCTGAAACGCGACAGTGCCTCGAGAAAACCTTAGAGCGGACGCCGTCCGCTTCGCCCTGGATAGCGAATGCTTTGGTGGAGTGCAAATCCGCTTTGTTTTTCGTGGGAAACGCTTGTTTCGCGCTTCTTTCAGTGGTCCAGCCGCAGGGCGGCCGATTCTGGTTTTTACGGGCCGAATCTCAATCCGCACCGGAAGCTTCCAAAAGGCGCTAAAGAGCCTGCCGGACCGAACCGACAAAAACATTGCCATGAATGAAACATCGAATGCAGCAGCAGTGCCCCCGACGAGCCTGGAGGACACCGCGACTCCAAACCTGAAAGTGGTCTCACTGCCTCCTCGGCGGCGACGCAGCCCATCTGTTCTGAATCGGCGGCAGGAACGGGACCTGGCGATGGCGCAGCAGCTTTGCGAGGCGGCCAAACTGCCGGAGTATGCGCCAGTGATGGTGACTCACAAAATTACTTCCGAGTTCATTCGCGACCTCGAGGCGGACGTGAGGCTGGCCAGGCAACGGAGCGAAGCCGCTCTGCAATGCACCAACGCCAGTCAAGGTTATACTGCGGACGAAGAAGCCGCCAAAGGCGAGCTGCTCAGCAGCCTTCGCGGCATCCAATCGGCCGCCCGCAACGAATTTCGACTCACTGCGCCTGTCAAGCTTCAGAACTACCTGGTGGGAGAGAACATCTCGACCAGCCGGCCGGCGCTGGAAGCGGCGGCTCAAACCATCATTGATGCCGCCTCGTCCGACCGACCGGGCAACGTGAATACCGAGGTCATCGTCCGCACACACGACCAGCGGGCCGCTTATGTGACCGCGAGCGCGCTGCAAAAATCCGAATGGGGCAGGGCCAAACAGGAGCGCGCCTTGCGCGACGAGTTGATTGGCTCGATCCGGGCGCGCCGCAAAAAGATTCAGTATGCTGCCGACACGGCCTGGCCCTATTCGAGGGTGACCAGCGCCCGCGCCCGGGTGGTCTTTCAATTACCATCCAGGCGTCCGTATAGTTACTAGATCCCGCTCCCTGGTCCGGAGAACCGCTGGCGCGCGCCGGCGGTTTTTTTGTTTCCGGCGTCGGCGTTTCGCGATGACCGGCACCGTTGGGAAGTCCCCCAGGTTTTGGACTGTCCACCCTCCGCAGTATTGCTACGGAGGACGGGCGCCAGTCCTCTGGCGCTTTGACCGCGGGCGTGGAAACAACGGGCCAATCCCGGCCATGAGCCTCAGCACGCTCCGGCAAAAGCGGATTTCGTTTTCATAGCCGTGTGTTTGGGACGGGTGCGGATGGTTTAGGCTGCCGCCGCTCCGGGTTAAAATGAGAATTACTGGGGCAGCGCCACGGGCGCCATTTCCCGATGCCACGAGGTGCGCTGCTCGTAAGCGTGGGCGATCTTCAGAATCGTCCCTTCCGCGAAAGGTTTGCCAAGAAGCTGCAGCCCGATGGGAAGCCGCGGACGCGAGGTAAAGCCGCAGGGCAGACTTAATCCGCAAATCCCAGCCAGGTTGCACGAGATGGTGAAGATGTCCGAGAGATACATCTGGAGGGGGTCGCCCGATTTCTCGCCGGCTTTGAACGCCGCCGTGGGCGTGGTGGGTGTAACGATGGCATCGACCTTCTCGAAAGCTTTGGCGAAATCCTGCCGGATCAAGTCGCGCACCTTCTGCGCGCGCAGATAGTAGGCATCGTAGTAGCCGCTGCTCAGGACGTAAGTGCCCAGAAGGATGCGGCGCTTCACTTCCGGACCCAACCCCTTGCCGCGCGTCTTGCCATAAAGCTCGGTCGGGTCGGCGCCATCGACACGCAATCCGTAGCGCACGCCGTCAAAGCGCGCCAGGTTCGCGCTGGCTTCGGCCGTGGCCACAATGTAATAGGTGGCAACCGCGTAATCCGTGTGCGGCAGGGAAATCTCTTCGACATCGGCGCCGAGCTTCATCAGAAGTTGAACGGCGTCGTCCACGGCTTGTTTCACTTCCAGGTCGAGCCCGCCGCGCACATATTCCTTTGGCAGGCCCAGTTTCAATCCCTTCAATCCGCCATTCAGGATCGAAGGATAGTCCGGGACCGGTTCGGGCACGCTCGTGGAATCCCTTCGGTCGTGGCCGGCAATCGCCTGGAGAACAACTGCCGCGTCGCGCACCGTCCGCGCGAAGGGACCAATCTGGTCCAGGGACGAAGCAAAGGCGACGAGGCCGTATCGGGAAACCCGGCCGTAGGTGGGCTTCACTCCCACGACGCCGCAAAGCGCGGCCGGCTGGCGAATCGATCCGCCGGTGTCCGACCCCAAACTGGCCAGGCACTGATGCGCGGCCACCGCGGCCGCGGAACCGCCGGAGGAACCGCCGGGAATGCGCGCCGTATCCCAGGGATTGCGAGTGGTCACCACCGAGGAGTTCTCGGTGGAACTGCCCATGGCGAACTCGTCCATGTTCAACCGGCCAAAGACGACCGCGCCGGCCGCGCGCAACTTCTCCGTGACGGTCGCGTTGTAGGGAGAGATAAACTTTTCGAGTATTTTGGACGCGCAGGTCAGCGGCTGGCCTTTGACCGCCATGATGTCTTTGAGCGCGACAGGGATGCCTAAAAGCGGTTTGTGCCGATGCGAAACGCCGGCGGCGAGTTCATGATCGGCTTGCTCCGCCTGGGAGAGAGCATCGGTGGCATCGACACTGAGGAAGGCATGGATTTGCTCATCGACGCGCTGGACCTGGTCAAGGCAAGCCTGCGTGAGCTCGCGAGAGCTGACCTCGCGTTTGGCCAGGCGCTCGACGGCTTCCGAAATGGTCAGGCTGTTCAACATGAATCCCTGTTCGAGAGAGAATTGCGTTTGAAGCCCGGCAATCAGGGCAGACTCGCGCGGCTACTCAACAATTTTGGGGACCATAAACAAACCATTGGCGTGCGAAGGGGCATTGCGGAGCGATTCTTCGTTCGAAAGGCCTGGTTCTACGTCGTCGGGACGGGTCACATTCACCATGCGAACGGCGTGAGACATCGCTTCCGCCTGACTCACGTCCAGCTCGCGGAGCTTGTCGATGTAGTCGAGGATTTGCCCCAGTTGAGCACCATAAGTCTGTTCCTCTTCCGAGGTCAATTCGAGCCGCGCCAGATGGGCCACGTATTTGATGTCAATGGTCGCCGACACGGCGCACAGAGTGTGGGTCTGGGGGGTAAAAGGCAAAAAGAATCTGGACGCGGCCCCCTCTCCCCACTCGTTCCTCATGGAGAGAGGGAGTGGTGCGCAGGTGCGCAGGTGCGCAGGTGAATCTGTCCCCCTTTCCCTGCGAGGAACGAGCGGGGAGAGGAGCGACCCGTCCGAAGCGAAATGCCCGAGAGGCGAACCTCTCTTTTGCTTTTACGTTACCGGCAGCCCGCCTAGATTGCTGGCATGACAGGCGCCGATGCGTTTCCGCGAATGTTTTTGGTTCGGCAGAAGTTTCCGGACGCGGCTTCGTTGGACATAGCCGAGGTCGTTCGGCAGGAATTTCATCAGGCGCAAATCAAGTTGAAACCGGGCAGCACCATTGCGGTTGCCGTGGGCAGCCGGGGCATCTCGAACCTTCAGCAGATCGTCCGTGAAGTGGTCCGGACCGTTCAAAACGCCAAGGCTCATCCATTCATTGTGCCCGCGATGGGAAGTCATGGAGGCGCCACGCCGGAGGGGCAGGTGGAGTTGCTCGATGAATATGGGATCACCGAGCGGGAGCTGGGGGTTCCGTTGCGTCCGGCCATGGACGTGGAGCAGATCGGTGAAACGGCGGACGCCGTGCCGGTGTATTTAAGCAGAGAAGCCTTGCGTGCCGACGGGATCGTGATCGTCAACCGCGTCAAGCCCCACACGGATTTCAGCGGCTCGATTGGCAGCGGCATTTTGAAAATGATGGTGGTCGGTTTGGGAAAACGCATCGGGGCGGCCAATTACCATCTTTCCGCAGCGCGACTTGGTTACGAGCATGTGCTTCGGACGGCGGCGCGAGTGATCATTCAACAGGCTCCCATCCTTTGCGGCGTGGCCGTCGTGGAAAACCAGCGCCACGCAACGGCGCGATTGAGTGTGCTCCAGGCGGAGGAGTTCGAAAAACGGGAGGAGGAGCTTTTTACGGAGGCCCGCGCCTTGATGCCGCGGCTGCCCTTCCCGGACATTGACCTGCTGATCGTGGATCGCATTGGGAAAAACATCAGTGGCGCCGGGTTGGATCCGAACGTGATTGGCCGGAGCGTGCACGGGTATTCGTCGCTTCTGGGTGAAGCCAGCCGCCAAAAGCCGGCCATCCGACGCCTGTTTGTGCGCGAGCTTACTCCGGAAACGCACGGCAACGCCATCGGCATCGGGATGGCGGACCTCACCACCTCCCGCCTGGTCCGCTCGATCAATCATCAGA
The DNA here is from genome assembly GCA_964501475.1 of uncultured Verrucomicrobiota bacterium. GTDB lineage: Bacteria > Verrucomicrobiota > Verrucomicrobiia > Limisphaerales > CAZCUL01 > CAZCUL01. The sequence goes on from CAZCUL010000170.1 coordinate 13,789, forward strand.
TTACTTCTGTGAATGCGCTCACGGCATTGACTCCGCAAGGAGCGAAGATTCCGATTCATTTCGAGAGCGACCGGGAGGCTATCGGCCGCGCTCTCGAGTCTGTGGGCGCTCCGGATATGCGGCGCGCGAAGATCGTGCGAATCGCCGACACGCTCTCTTTGGAATACACGGAAGTTTCGGAAGCTTATGCGACTGAGACAGCGGCGCGCGAGGACCTTCTGGTGGAGGATTCGGGCGAAACGATGCGCTTCGATGAAGCGGGAAACCTGGTAACGTTGCGCGGGGCTGGAAAGACAGGAAGCCAATAATCAGTTGGCAAAACGGATGTTTTCCTGGGCGGGAATGCGACGGTTCGAGATTTCACGAGCGGCCTATCGACAAAAGCGGGGGCGAAACCGGAGGCTTCCCCGGCCGTGTGACTGGGCAAGAATCTCTTTTCAAATTTCGAGGCTGGCAGTAACAATCGGTTATGCCAGATGGCCAGCGCTTGGGAGAGAGAGTGTTCCGCGGTATTCCCGTGTCGCCAGGGGTTTCGCGTGGCAAGATCCTTGTCCTGGGCAAGCCGCAGGATGACAGGATACCCAAGCAGGTCTTGGACGAGGAAGAGCTTCCCCGGCAGGTTCGCAGGCTGGAACAGGCCTTGGTCGATACGCGGCGAGAGATTCTCGACGTGCAGCGGCAAGTGAGCCAGGCCATGGGCGCCCAGGACGCCAGCATCTTCGAGGCTCACCTCCTGGTTTTGGAAGACCCCACCCTGATCGAGGAAGTCAGCCGCTGCATCCTCCAGGAACGCGTTACCGCCGAGTTCGCCTTCAAAAAAGTCGCCGACCGCTACACCAGCGCTCTCGCCGCCATCGACGACGAATACCTCCGCGAACGCGCCACCGATATGCGCGATGTCGCGGCCCGAACCCTCGACATCCTCCTCTCCCGCAAACAACAGATCGACGTCCAAAAACTCACCGAACCCTGCATCATCATCAGCCACGACCTCACCCCTTCCC
>CAZCUL010000171.1:0-10786 GCA_964501475.1 uncultured Verrucomicrobiota bacterium
GAAGAACGCGGCCACCACCAGCACAAACCGCTTGCGGGCCAGACCTGGGCCATGATCTTCTCGAAGTCATCCACCCGCACGCGCGTCTCATTCGAAGTCGGCATCCACGAACTGGGCGGCAATCCGATTTTCCTCAATGCCAATGACGTCCAGCTTGGGCGGGGAGAACCGATCAAGGATACGGCCCGGGTGCTGGCACGGATGATACATGGAGCGATCATCCGCACTTACGCCCAGAGCGATGTCGAGGAATTTGCGGAGTACTCCGGCATCCCCACGGTTAATGCGCTGACCGATGACGAACATCCCTGCCAGATTTTGACGGATATTTTCACGTTCCAGGAAAAGCGCGGCCCGATTCAGGGCAAGATCGTTACTTTCATCGGCGACGGAGCCTGTAATGTCCCGATCTCCTGGATTTTTGCGGCCGCCCGGCTCGAGTTCGAACTTCGCATTGCCGCGCCAAAGGCTTATCAGCCTCGGCCGGAAATTGTCCGGCGCGCCGGGGGAAAGATCGTTGTGACCGAAGATGTGAAGGCGGCGGCTGCCGGAGCGGACCTGCTTTACACCGACGTGTGGATTTCGATGGGCAAGGAGGCCGAATCGGCGCAACGGTTGGGCGACCTGGGCGGATACCAGATCAATCAGCGAATCGTCCAACTGGCGAAGCCCGGCGCGCTGGTGATGCACTGCCTTCCGGCCTATCGCGGCAAGGAGATTGATGAAGCGACTTTTGAAGCGCACGCCGAGACAATTTTCGATCAGGCCGGCAACCGGCTGCATTTGCAAAAGGCGATTTTAAGCTGGCTCGTGGCGTGAGCGTCCAACGTAGGATGGGCGTCTCGCCTGTCCACCCGGCGGCGGACCAGTCCCGCGGCTCGCGCAAAGACGCGAGCCTGGACAGGCGGGACGCCGGTCCGGACCGCAAAGCGGTGCCCTGGAGTTTGGACATTTGTTGAGCGCCGGGCCTGGGGGAAGGAGGACACTGAAAATTCCGCTCGCCGAGGAGGGTCTTGCGCTACCGTTCCAACCCGAAGGGTTGCCAGAGGGTAGCCGGAGGTCGAAGCAACGCGGAGACCTCCGGTCCGTGGGGAAACGATTACGCACCCCAATGGGGGGTGCCAGAGAGCTTCCCACAAAGCCTGCGGCGGAAATGGGCACTGCGGCCACGCAACCTTGACGCCGGCGAGAAAACTCTGGCACCCGCTTTTGGCGCATCCTCTGGCACCCCGCTGGGGTGCTGCTTTTTTGCCAACGCTTTCCGGAGGTCTCCGCTACGCTGCGACCACCGGCTACCTTCTGGCACCGCTTTGCGGTGCGGGACAGGCGGGACGCCCGGCGAGACGCCTGTCCCACGTTATCATCCCAGTCGGGGGGGCAATTTGCCCTGCCGCTGCCCTACCGCATTTTGAATCGATTCGATGGTTGCTTTTCGCCGGGGGCCGCGGACAATCGGTCCAACGTTCCTTGCTCATGAAACCTGCGCTATCGTCTCCGGGAGGCTGGGTCGTGGTTTTGTTGTTTTCAGCCGCGTGCATCGGCGTTCCTTCCGCCTCCGGGCAATTGTTTGACAACCTTCGCGCCCTCGGCGGCCTCCGCTATTCCGTGGGCGATCCTTCCGTCACCTCGACCAACCTCGAAGGCGAGCCCATCGATGGCCCAAAGGACATTGCGGTGGCGGACCTGGATGGGGACGGGTTCGGGGATTTTGCCGTGCCCGACAAGGACGGGAGCGTAACGGTCTATTATGGCGTGGGAAACGGGACGTTTACCAATGTCCTCCACCTGCGCACATGGACGAACGAGCCGGCCGATCTAAGAACGCTCTCTTCCACCAACTATTCCACAAACGTCGTTTGTGATTTGCAGCCGACCAATTCGGTCGTTCGCTGCTTCACGAATACGCCGCCACCGCCGCCGCCCGGCCTTCCGCCGAGCACGGCAACGAATGTCGTCTGCTTCACGAACCTGGAATACGGCTGTGTCGGATTCATCACCAACGTCACCGCCGATGTCACGTCGCTGGGCGGCCCGTTTGGCTTGCGCGGAGTGGCCCTGGCGGACTGGACCAGTGATGGGAGACGCGACATCGCCGTGGCTTCTCCGGGTGAAAGCGTGATTTATTTCTTCACCAACCTGGGGAGCCGCCAATTCAGCGCGCCTGCGCAAATCCCGGCCTGGTTCGGCGTTCGCGACCTGGCGACGGGCGACTTTGATGGCGACGGGCAGGTGGATCTCGCGGCGGGCGGGACGACCAATGGGGTGGTGCAATTTCGGTCGCTGGGTGATGGCACGTTTGTTTCCGTGACGGCGATTCTTGAGCTGGCCAGTGACGCGTTTGAGGACGACGAAGACGATCCGGACTTCGACTTTCCGCAGCCGGCCTACTACCTGAAGGCGGTCCGTCATCCGGGCGATGTTCAGCACGAACTGATTGCCAGCTTTGCGCAGCGCCGCAGAATCTCGATCCTGCGGGCCGACGGCAGCGGCCGGTTGATGATTGTGGGACAGATCACCAACGTGTCTCTCACCGCGCTGGACGCAGCCCCGCTGCTCCGCCCGGCGACAAATGGCGCTCCCCTCGATTTGGTGACCGCCTACAGCCGCGGCGGTTGTGTGGATATTTTCGCGGCTGCCAGCGGTCCGCGGCGATTCGACAGCCAGCCGGTGCAACGCCTGTTTGTTCCGGGTGGTCCGCGCAATATTCGGATCGCCGATGTGGACCAGGACGGTTGGAACGACCTGGTGGTGGTGGCGCAAAGGAGCAACCGGGCGCTCATTTACAAAAACAACCACGGGCAGTTCGAACTGGTGAGCGAAGCGCTCACGGGCCGTTTCCCGCGCGAGATGGACCTGGGTGACTTCAACAGCGACGGACGGCCGGACATGGCAGTGGTAAACCGGAATTCGTTTGACGTGAGCATTCTGATTACCGCGACCAATCTGGAGCCCGGCATTCCGGTGGGGTTTCTTGCGCTGGACAGTGTTTATCCGGTGGATGGCGGTGTGAGCGGCCTGTCCTTGCAGGACTTCAATTCGGATGGCCGGCCGGATGTGATGCAACTGCATCGGGACAGCGGGGAATTCAGCGTGCGCCTGACCGAGGCAGACGGCCGGTTGGGGGCGCCGGCCTATTACGCGATCACGAATGCGTTTCAGCCCGCGGCTCAGATTACGGCGGACGTGAATGGCGACGATCGCCCCGATCTGGTTTCGGCGAACCTTTCCGGGTCCGTGACGGTGCGGCTCGGCGAAGCGGACGGGACCTTTGGACCACCCGAGACCTTTTTCCTTCCGGCCGAGGCGGCCGGTTCGCTCTTTGCGCTGGTGCCGGGTGATTTCGATGGCGATGGACGGATCGACCTCGCTGCCGGTTATTTGGATTGCCGAGTCTCCTTTTTCCGCGGAGACGGGACGGGCCGATTCGCGCATACCCGAACGCATTTATTCATTTTTGAGCCGCGCTCGATGGCGGCGGCGGACCTGGATCAGGACGGCGATTTGGACCTGGTAGGCGGTTCCTGGATGGAGGTCTTTGTGGTGGTCGAGAACGAGGGCAACCTGCTGGACACACCGGCACTACAAAAAGTCGAGTACGGCGAAGCGAAAAAGTCCGGAGCAGCGCTGCGGCTGGTGGACCAGAACGAGGATGGCGACCCGGACATTCTGCTGGGTAGTCCGGGCGGATTCGCTCTTTGGCTGGGCGGGCCGGGTCTGAGTTTCACTCATTTTCCCGTGGATAACAGCAACAATGATCCGAGCATTTTTGGTTCTGTTTTCGTCAGCGCCGACCTGGATGGCGACAGCGACAGCGACATTGCGATGGTTTGCTCGTCGAATGTTTGTCTGACGATCCAGGCTTTTGTGGAGGGCCAGTACGTGACCGTGCTCTCGGTGCCGGTGCCGGAGACGCGATACCTTGCGGCGGCTGATTTGGATGGCGACGGCTTCATGGACCTGGTGGGATCGGGAGAGGTGTTGTGGGTGGCTTTGAGCAGCCGTGCTGCCAGCGCGGTTGCACCTGCCGAACTCCTCGCCTCGCGGCAAAACGGCGGAGTGGTCATCAACGAAATCCTGCCGCAAAACACGAACCTTCCGCTGATGGGCGACGGAGATCGCACTTCGGATTGGGTGGAGCTTTACAACGGCGGAAGCCAGGCGGTGCCGCTGGCCGGCTGGCAACTCTGCCTCGTTCGCACAAACATCGTCACTCTCATGGCGACCAACTTTGCCGGCGGCAGCACCATAGTCACGAGTAACAGCGTCGAAGTGCTCACGAATGTCTTCGTCTTTCCTTCGGATTCGCCGATGGAGCCGGGCGCCCATTTACTGCTGATTTGCGCCGACCGCTTGCGGACCTCTTATCACACCGGGTTCAACCTGCCCGGAGAGGGCGGTCTGCTTTGCCTTATCAACGCCGAAGGCCAGGAGGTGGACCGGGTGGCGTATCCCGAAGTCGGGGAAAATCTCGCTTATGCGCGCTACGCCGATGGCGCACGGGCCTTTGTCGCGAACAACATTCCCAGCCCGGGCGCACCGAACGTCGATAACGGCGCGGTCGATCCGGTGTTGACCTTTGACGGCATCGATCTCGAGACATTACGGGTTCCCGGCGGGCCGCTTCGGTTTCGCGCTTCGGCTCGGGACGATGTAGGCATTGTCAACGTGAGCGTTCTCTGGCGCAGACTGGACATCGCTGATGCCACGACCAGGCGCGCGATCCTTTTCGACGACGGAATGAACGAGGATGGCGCCTTGAACGATGGCGCCTTCTCGGGCTCCCTGGGTGAGGCCCTGCCGCCGGGCGCGGAAATTCAATTCTATCTCGAATGCACCGACCTTAGCGACCTCGTGATTACCAAGCCGGGCAATCCACGGTTTGGCGGGCCGGGGCAGTTGCCGCAAACGTATGCGGTAGCGGTGGGTGTGCCGGTGCCGCCCCTGGAGATTTCTGAAATTGTGGCTGACAACGAATCGGGCATACGCGACGAAGGCGGCGGAACCGCGGATTGGATTGAAATTCGAAACTTCTCCGGCGCAAACGTCTCGCTGGCCGGAATTGGGATCAGCCAGCGCCTCTTTGGCAATAGCGACCGGATGACGTTCGACAATCGGCCTTCCATCGGGCCGGGTGAACATTTGATCGTGTTCGCGGATGGAAACACGGATCAGGGCTTGTTGCATGCGCCGTTTGGCCTGGACCGAATGGGCGAACAACTTTGGCTGACCGGCACCACCGCCAACGGCGGCCGCTTCGTGATCGATGCGCTCAATTACGGTCCTCAAGCAACAGATACCGCCCTCGCGCGTTTGGGCAGAGGCGGTCCGTGGCTGGCCCTCCCGGCGACGCCTCGCGCGGGCAATGTGGCGGAACCATGGAGAGCCGCGATCATGGGCGAGAGCTTTTTGCTCGCCTACCCGACGCGGGCGGGCAGAACCTACCGGATCGAGTACAAGGATGACGTGAGCGGCGACTGGACCACGTTGTCTTCCGAACAAAGCGTCGGTTTGGAACAAAGAGTGATCGAGCCGATGCAGGCCAGCCGCTTCTATCGCGTTGTGGAAGAGTAAACGGGCTGCCGGAACGCTTGCGATCACACCCCACACGCAAACAATCGCGTTCGGCCTTCGCGGCTCGCGTTTGGGGCTCTGATTGCCTTTATGATAGTCTCGCCCCAATCTCAATCTTCAGGGGCTGAATGACTAATCCGCCATGCCTCCAATGAGTATAAGCCATCTCAACCAAGCATTCCGGCGGCTAGAGCTAGAGAAGTATTGTGCCTTAGCGATATCGCTCGCATTGTTCGTTGGGTGTTGCATTCGAAAAGAAGATCCCACACCGATGGCCAATCAACCCTTGCCTCCTGCGTTACACGAAGAAATGCTTCGCAGGCACCCTCTTTATCGTCAAGCGGTGGAAGGCCAACTGATCCATTACAAAACAGCCTCTGGGCAATTCCTGGAACGAGTCAAGGCTAAGCATACGGCGAAAGAGCTACAGGAGCTTGGATTGAGAATTCTCGAAGGATACGAAGCCAGTAGCCAACCGGTGGATTTACCTGAAGACCAGATCCCGACGATCCTCCAGAGTTTAGATCCCCCGCTTTCACCTTTCGTCACCGTCTTTCCGAAGTCGCATGTCCGAATCGACTGGGGCGGAGGATGGGGGCATTGGGGACTATTTATTGGGCGCAAAGATTTTCGCCCCTCAAATCCGGACCTTTACTTTTTAGAGTGGATCCCAGGCATTTTTGTGTACCACACTAACAAGTAGGCCAGCGAACCAGATGGCATCTGTCGGCGGCGCTCGTTATTTCCGATACCGGCTGGCCGTGCGGGAATGAGTGATGATTACTGCTTCTCGAAAAACAATGGTCCGGGTGCTTTTGTTGACTGCGCTGTTGTTCGCCTTGATTGTTTGCTTAAGCGCTATCATTAGAAGCGGCGGGCGGCCGGACTTAACGTTGACAGAAATCGAAATGCATTTCGGTCTTGCGTGGCCTTCTAACCATTCCAACCTTCAGATGAGCTCATGGGGGTACTACTCTCCTTTGGATGGGAGTTCACGAACAAAGGCGTTGCTTGCGCGCTTTGAAATGAAAGACACCGAATTCACAACCTGGTATGCACAAATGAATGAATTGGGTAATTGGAATCAGCATTGGATGCCGATAAAACAGCGCGAATTTATAAAAAGGGCGCCATGGTGGGATGTTCACAAGGAAAACGTGGTTTGGGAATTCCGAGCCGAGCCACCAAGCGGAACAAGCGGAGAACTTTGGATCTTCGTAAAGCATGCAGACCACAAGAAGGTCGTTTACATCCAAAGCAGGATTGTAAGCCGGTAAATGCGAATGGGCCATATCTCCAAATCTAATCCTGCTGGAGGTGGAGGCCGGTGGTTGAGGAGTGCGTGAAGGTGCTGGCTTAATAACCCGCGTAAGAAGTTCGGCCCGGGTGGCCAATGGGGCGTTGCTGTCGGAGCTCTTGTTGTAATAGGACTGGTCGCAGGAATCGACCGTTTATGCGCTTATGCGCGCCCCAGGGAGGTGCCTCTCGGTAATTCCGGTGATCTCGCCGCTCCGTGGCTGCGGGTGATCGATCCCGGCCACGGCGTTGGAGAATGTTGGAGAATTGCCAGCGCTTCTCGAATAGGCCATACTTCGACCATGGTTCCCAAATGCGTTGCTGCTCTGATTCTTTTTGCCTTGCCCGTTTTTGCTGAGAATGGATCGCTCATTCGCATAGGAGATGTCTGGCGATACCACAAGGTCGAACCCGGAACCGGGGGGCCACCGGCCAGTTGGCGAAATCTCGATTTCGACGATTTTGGCTGGAAATGGGCGTCGTCCGGATTTGTTTTGCCTGAGGATGACCATCCGGGCTTGCGCCGCCGGCCCGGCAAACCGGCCTACGTCCATCTCCGCAAGATCTTTCATATTGCCGATCCGGGAGCGATCCGTTCGCTTCTCCTGCGTGTGGAACATGAGGAGGGGTTCGCGGCGTATTTGAATGGGGTCGAGATCGCCCGTTATCGGGGCAAGGGAGTCCGTTTTCCGACAGAGGCCGAACGCGAGCTTGGCCAGGAAGATCCGGAATTGGATGTGGCCGAGCGGGACATTTCGGCATTTCGCCCGCTGCTGGCGCCGGGCGAGAATGTGCTCGCACTGGAGGGCGGCATCACCGGAGAAAGCAGTTCACCCTTCACATTGGCCGCCGCGATGTCGGCGAACTTCATTCGCGGGCCCTTTGTGCAAAATGCCACGCCGACGAGCATCCAGATCATTTGGCGCACCACCCTGCCGAGCAGCAGCTTCGTGGAATACGGCGCCAGCGCCTCTCTGGGGATGGTGGCGACCAACGGCGCCCTGGTGACAAACCATGTGGTCACATTGGAGAACCTTGCCCCGGATACGACCTATTACTACCGGGCCGGCAGCGCCAGCGAGACCGATACGATGCTGGGCGAGATCACCCCCTTTCGCACCTTCAAGGCCGGCGGTGGAGTTTCTTTCCTGGTGATAGGGGACACCGGCCAGGGCACGACTGCTCAAGGCCAGATTGCCCAGGTGATGCGCGCCCAGGCCGTGGACCTGGTGCTGCACGCCGGCGACATCGTTTATGGGGTGTTCAACGAAAGCACTGCCGATACCCGCATTTTCAACTACTACCAGCCGCAGATGAAGAGTGTGCCGTTTTACTTCACTGTGGGAAACCATGACCTGGGCTGCTGCGGCGGCGAGATTCCCGATTACGATCCGAACAACTGGACGCGCAACGCCACCAATTTTCAAAACACCTTTTATCTCCCCACCAATTCAGTTACAGGCACAGAACATTTCTATTCCTTCGATCACGGCGACGCGCATTTTGTGGGGCTCTACAACCCGTGGTTCAGCAGCTACGTTTTCACCGATCAAACCGACCAATACATGTGGCTGACCAACGATCTCGCCCGAAGCAGCAAGCCCTGGAAGTTCCTGTTTTTCCATAACCCGATCGCCCATTCCGGAGCTCACTCCACGGCGGATCGCGACGGCAGCGGTGTTTTGGATCAGACCGAACTGATGAATCTGCTTTCGCCGGTGGCGGAGCGCTATGGTGTGCAGGTCATCTTCGCCGGACACGAACATAACTTCGAGCGCTTCGCCCCCACAAACGGGGTGCACTCGGTCGTGTCCGGCGGGGGTGGCGCCGGGCTTTACAATTTCGTGAGACGACATGTCGCATCGGCCCAATACTGGCGGAACAACCATTGCACCAAAGTGCGAATCGATGGGGATACGCTCTGGCTGGAAGCAATCGGCGTGGACGGCGAGGTCTTTGACTCGCTGACGATTCGCAAGGCATTGCCGTCGTCGCAGACCTACCCATCTGCCTGGAACACGCCTCTGGTTGAAGCGGGGCCTGCCACCGATGGCGACGGCAACATCACGGATCAGGAGTTTGATTTTGCAGGCGAAGCCATTTATCCGCGGATGGGCCGCTTCTCGAACCTGGGAACCGTTTACGTGAACAATGACTCGACGAACCTCTACCTCGGGTTCAAGCAGGTGATGTGTTATTCGAACCACAACGTTTTTCTCTTCGTCGAGACTCCGCGATTGACGGGGGTGCCGAGTATGGCCGGTCTTGGCAATGGCGCTGTGGACCCGGGCGGAGAGGGCGCCGATGGGTTGGATTTTCTTGAGAACCTCTCTTTTTTTGATTTCACGCCGTCGATTGCCGGCATCATCGGCGACGAATTTGCCGACGGCCAGTTCCGCAACTTCGCGCGTCCCGGACTCGGCTTGAACATCGGGCAGGGTGTCTTCCGTTTGAACCCCGCTCTGGACGATGTTCCGGGAATCCGCCTGCAACAATACAACCGCTCGCCCCAAAGATACGAGGCCCCCGTCTCAATGAACGGAGTCTCGCTGGATCGGACCGCGGATTACATCGAAATCAGCATCCCGTTTGCAGCCCTTGGCGATGTCATGCCGGGAGAAAGCATCCGGGTGGCGGCGGTGGCGGCCGGCGCCGGCTTCGACACGGAAGCCGGCACTCGCGACATCGACTCCAGCGTTCTCGGGACACTGATGGTGGGGTCAGGCCAGGGCGAAGTAGTGATTGGAGCGGTAACAGTCCGGCTGGCCGTTCTGCCCAATCAGGACAGCGATGGCGATGGGCTCTTGGACAATTGGGAGCTTGCGCACAATCTCGATCCCTATTCAGCCGCGGGCGAGCATGGCGCCCATGGCGACCCTGACGGAGACGGTTTTACAAATGCGCAGGAACAGGTTGCCGGAACCGACCCGCGCGATGCCGACTCTGTATTGCGGCTCCGTCTTGAACCGCTGCCAAGCCAGAGCTATCGCGTCTCCTGGCAGTCGGTTCCGGGCAGGAAGTATCAGCTTGAATTTGCCAACGGGACGTTCTCCGGCTTTATGAGTTTCACCGGTCCGAACTGGCCGCGCATGGCGTTGTCCGACGAGGAAAGCTATGACGACAACGTAGGGACGAACTCACCCGTGCCTTCCATTCGCTACTACCGGCTGCGCATTGTGCCCTAAATGATCAATCGCGCTCTTTCAGAAACCTCCTGAAGCCCGGCGTCTCGACAACCTCAATCTTTCCCTCCGGTTTGCGAATGATGTAGGCGCCAGTCCGCGGCGTTTCCTGGATAAGCTTGAGGCCCTCGACCGGACCCAAAACGCTCACTGCCGTCGCGAGGCTGTCCGCCGTCATGGCGTTGGTGGCAATGACGCTCACCAGACTGTGATCGGTGAGTCCGATGCAGGTGCGGGGATCGACGATGTGGGAATAACGCCGCCCGTCGATGACCAGGTGCTGGAAAAGGTCGCCGGACGTGGCAACCGCTTTCTGGCTCAACAAGAGTGCGCGCGAAGGAGGCGCATCCGGGGCATCGATGGGCGGCAGATCAATCTGCCATCCGTCCTTTCCCGGCGGCGGTTTTCCGGCGTAGATGTCTCCCGCTCCAGCCACGAGGGCGCGCTCGATTCCGTGATGGCGCAGCACATGAAAAGCCTCATCCACCGCATACCCTTTGGCAATCCCGCCCAGGTCAAGAGACATATCGCGTTTGAGAAGCTCGACTGTGCGGGCGGAAGGATCGAGGCGCATATGCTTGTAGCCAACACGAGCGAGGGCGTCATGGATCAAGGCGGGATTGGGAAGTTCATTTTTGCGCCGCGCCCGCCGCCAGAGACTCGCGCAAGGGCCGACGGTGACATCGAAGGCGCCGAGCGTTCGCCCGGACAACCGCCGGGATTCCTCGAGCACAAAC
>CAZCUL010000172.1:0-2749 GCA_964501475.1 uncultured Verrucomicrobiota bacterium
ACCGCTTTGCGGTGCTCGGCACTGACAGAAAATGTCCAAACTCCAGTGCGGGCCAGAGGCCCGCGGTCCGGATCAGGGTAGGGACGGCGCGCTGCGCCGTCACGCGCAGCCATTCCGCCCGCTGCTGCGCGGGCGGGGACATCGCAGCGCGATGTCCCTACCAGTTTCAGGGAGAGGAGGTTCATGGAGAGAATTGATGTTCGAGCGCTCATCTGCCATTTCCTCCGCTTTGGTCGGAAAGGTTTTTCAAATACTGCTCGACCAGCGGTCCGTACTCAGGCGGATACTTCTCGCTGGCGGATTGTTGAATGGCTGCCCGGTCGCGCGCGGGCAAACCGGTAAAGGTGCTCGAACCGGTTACGGCGCGACGCGGCCCGTCCGCGCCTCCGGTCCCAGTCCAGTTCCCCATTCGCCCTGTCCCTTGCTGGCCCGGCGTGCCCTGAGCCATCCCTTGTCCTGGTGTCTGCCCTTGACCCCGTCCCTGTCCCTGGCCTTGACCCTGCCCCTGGCCTTGCCCTTGGGCCATGGAGGCATTGGCGCTTAGCCCTGCCTGAGCCAGCGCCAAGGCAGCTTGTGCTTGTGAAAGTGCTTGTGCGGCGGACGTAGCGCTCCCCTGGGCCGAGGCGCTTTGTCCGGCAGCCGCCTGCGCCGCCCCGCTGCTCAGTGCGCCCTGGGCCGATTGCAAAGCGGCCTGGGCGGCTGACGGCATGGTCCCCAATTGGCCTGCTGCCAAAGGTCCAACCGCCTCGGCGGCCTCCCCCATCAAACTCGCAGCCTGTTGCATAGCCGCAGCCGGCGCCGCCTGCTGCGCGGCCATCAGCAATTCGGCTAATTGACGGACTTCCGCCTGTTCCTGCGCCAGCGCTCCCACCGGCGGAGCACTCTGGCCTTCTCCCTTCCCCTGGCTTCCCTGGGATTGGCCTTGATTGGAAGCCGGACTTGGCGAAGCCGGCTGGCCTTGCTGGCCTTGCTGGCCTTGCTGGCCTTGCTGGCCTTGCTGGCCTTGCTGGCCTTGCTGGCCCGGTTGGGCTTGCGCCGGTTGGCCGCTGTCGGCCTGTTGCAACGCACTTTCGGCCGCCTGCATCGAACCGACCGCCGCGGGAAGATCAAACTGTGAAAGTTGCCGGGCCGCTTGCGCAGCCGATTGTTGCGCCTGCGCCAGAGCCGGGGAGGCGGGCTGGCTCTGCTTCATCCCGCCCAACGCCGAAGCGATCTGTTCCTGCCGCTCGAGCAGACTGTCCAACAGCCCCGGCGGTGATTGCTGCAGTTGAGACAAGGCCTGATGAACATCCTGCTGCGCCTGTTCGATGATCGACGTGGCATCTGCCAGGGACTGAGCATCGGACGACGGCGGCATCCCGAGCATGTTTCGCAACTCATCGATTCTGGCTTCAAGCGCGCGTTTGGCTTCGTAAAGGTCCACCAGGGCGTCGTTCTGTTTCGCCTGGGCCGGCTTCGGAGCCGGTCGATCCAAATGTCCTTTCGCTTCGGCCATGTGATTGGTGGCGGACTGCAGATGTTCCCCGGCGGCCGGAACCAGCGGCGACACCTCCCGTTGTAACTGGCTGGTCTCGCTCCGAAGCTTATCCTGCTGCCCGGCCAGAGCCGCGAGTGGCGGCGGCTCCTCCTTCAAAGCTTCCTTGGCGGTGCTCATCTGAACCTTTTGCTGCTCCTCGATAATGGCCGCCAGACGTTCCAGCATCGCCTCCAAAGCGACCAGTTCCTGCTCCGCCTGTTCCATCCGGGAAATGTCCCGCGCCAGTTGTTGCTCGGCCTTCTGCAAGGCGTCGATGGCAGCTTGTTGGGCGGCGGGATTGTTTTCGCTCCCAGCCATCGAGCTTTGGGCCTTTTGCATTTGCGCAGCGGCTTCACCAATCGATTGCGCCGCGGCGGGGGCGGGAGCGGCGGCCCGTTGTTGAATATCCTGCGCCTGAACCTTCAGTTCGCCCTGACGTGGAGCCGCGCCTTGCAGGTCCTTCTTTTCCAGCGAAGCGGTCTCGTCCTTGAGCTGCGTTTCGTCCTGGATCAATTCCCGGACCTCCTCCTGCAACTCTTTCAGCGCTTCGACGACATTTGCCGGTTGGGCGGCAAATTCCTCAGCCTTGGCGAGCTGCTCCTGCAAGGCGTGGCGAGCCTGCCGCAAATCGGCCAACGCGTCGGTTTCCCTGGGAAGGGCGCGCTCGCGCCGATTCTTCGTCTCACCCGAGACCAGCTCCTCCCGCGCCTGTTGCATATCCTGGACGGAATCGCCCAGATGCTCCGCCGCGACGGGCGCAATGCTGTTCACGTCGTCGCGAATAGTGGCCACGCTATCCACCACCGCCGCCTGCGAAACCTCCGCCTTTACGGCCAGGTCTTTGCTATCGACCTGCCTGGTTTCCGCGATGACCTCCTCGTGCTGATCGATGGCGCGGTCCAGTTCGCGCAAAGCATGGCGCAGCATCTCGATCGGGTCTTCGGAAAGGATCAACATCCGGGCCACTTCCCGCATCTGGTCGCGCGCCTTGCGTTCGTTGCCGGTAGCGCTTAGAAGGCGGCCGGTTTCCAACTCCTCAACGGCGGCCGTCAACGATGGCATCAGTCCGCCGGTTTTGGCCTGTTGCAACGCGGCTTTCGGTTGTTCGGCCACCCGGCCCGCCTCGATCTGGCTGACCAGCTTTTCCAGCTTGATGACTTCGATTTCCACCTCGGCCTTGATGCTTTCCTGCTCCGAGTGCTGAACGAGCAGGTTGACCTTTTGCGCTTCATC
>CAZCUL010000173.1:0-3133 GCA_964501475.1 uncultured Verrucomicrobiota bacterium
TTCGCCGACCGGATGGAACGGCGTCGAAGCAATACCGTGGCGCGTGGTGTCAAGAATCGGGCGCAGCGCATCGAAGGTCACGTATGGCGTGGTCTCGACGATGAAAGGGCCACGCTCTTTCGGCGTCTGCGTGCGGACGCGGTAATTGAATCTGCTGTTGGCAGTCGACAGTCCGATCTGATTCGCCATGACGGCCAGGACCATGACGCTGTTGTTGAAGACGGCGGTGTCGGCCACGTCGGGAGGAAACACATTCAGGAAGGTGTTGGTCACTATCCTTGGCGCGGGCAGCGACAGGTCTTCCACCGAGGACAGAAACGCATCGTTGGCCGAGTTCGCAGTTGCGAATCGATCGATGCCACTGCCCGCGGACGAGTTAAAGAGGCGATAGTCGTCGGTGCCATCCCGGTTGGAATCGATGAGCACGTCATACTGGGCCACGAAACTCTGGGGCGTTGTCCAGTTCCCGGCCGCCGCGATTCCGAAGAACACCGTGCTGCCCTCAATCGTCTCGCGACTGGGCGCATCCGTGGCTGCACCGATTGCCAGCAGGTCTGCGGCGGCACGCCAAGCGTCAGTGTACTGCCGGTCGCTGCTGGTCAACCCCAACTCAAACGCCGACACCAACGCTGCCGGATGAGCGGAATCTCCGGAGAGCGGGATACTTACCTCCGCGACACTGCCAGTTGCAGCCACGGCGACGTGCGGACCCACTGCATGGCACGACGAGCCTGCGCGCAAGTTGCAGTAGTAAGGCAGATGGATGGAGAGGTTCGTGTTGTGGAACCATATCTGGCCGCTCGCTTCGTGAAGAACGTTTCTGGGAAGGCCATTGATCAACGGAGCACTCACTGCGTCTGGAGTTCGGTCGAACAGGGAAGGCTCGGCAACAAGTTCCATGCCCACTCTGATTGAACCGAACGCAGGCACGACGACTGAGTTCGTCAGTGGTGTGAGAGAAAAGCCGGGTTCAGAAACCGTGTTGCTTACTTGGATCGAGTAGGTGACGGGCGTGACGCCATGATTCGTCAGCTCAACGTGGCGAATCTCGCGGTAGGTATTGGTCAATACGAGTGAACCGAAGGACAACGCGATCAGTCCGCCAGAGTTTTCGGCTTCTACAGTTATTTCGGCTCTGCCCGCCTGATCCACTTGGACGCGTCCGGCGCCGGTCCACGATTCCGGGAAGAGTACTCCGCTGGCATCATGGGTCGCCTTCGCGGTGTTCATCAGCACCGCCTTGATGTCCTTCACCGGCCATTCGGGACGGAGTTGACGCAACAAGGCGGCGGCCCCGGTGACATGCGGCGTGGACATTGAGGTACCGCCTTGCGTAAGGCTGTTCGTTCCACTGCCGCATTGAGCCGAGGTGATGTTGTTTCCCGGCGCGGCGATTTCAGGTTTGAGCACGTTGCCCGACGACGCCGGCCCGCGAGAGCTGGTGAGATCCAACTGGTCGGCCATGGAACGGGGAAAGATGAAATCCGGATCCAGGCGGACAGTGACGTTCGACTCAAGCGCGCCCTTGAGAACCATCCCATCGCTCTGGCTGATCATGAATCCTGGTATCACGATATCCTGGGCAAATCCCGTCATGGCGACCGGAGGTGTGGACACGTTGTTTGCCACGACGACGGCAATCGCGCCCGCCGCCTGGACCCGGCGAATCTTGTCCACGAAGGTGCAGGTGCCTCGGTCGATCAGGGCAATGTTCCCGGCCAGGTCGGTTGAGTTGACGATGGGACCGCAGACGAGCGGGGGATCGACATACACCAATCGTCCCTCGCGCGGGCCGGTTGACGCAAGGGGCGGCGTGAACCTCCCCTCCACTGCTTCGTAAAACCCAGCAATGCTGCCGGGCGAAAGCACTTCCACGGCAGGATTAAATCCGGCGTCGATGGAGTTGGCCACGGAAATGCACTTTTCCGCCACTGCCGGCGAGAACACGTTATAGAGCACATTCCCGTTGTTGCCGGCACCCGCGACGACGAGGCAGCCCAAGTCCACCAGCCGATTGATCGCGTCCTGGTCGGGATCGCCCGCACCAGTGAAGCCGAAGGCCCCGCCGACCGAGAGATTCACAACATCGAGCCGATCGCTGAAGTCTCCGTCGTCGTTCGGATCCGCGGCCCACTCCAAGCCGTCCATCACCAACTGTGTCGAGCCGGAGCATCCGAAAATTTTGATGGCGTACAGCCGGGCTTGGGGGGCAACGCCGGGGCCGATAAAAAACTGTGTGGCATTCATCCCTTGCGTATAGGCGCCGCTGTAAGTGAGCCCATTGGTCAGCATGCCGAAGCCCGCTGCAATCCCCGCGACATGAGTGCCATGTCCGTTGGCCGCGCAATCCAACGGGTCTGAATCGGGAGCGCGTGTGCCGCTATTTCCCGTGTAGGCATCTCCGGCGAAATCATACCCGCCGACAACTTTGGCGGTGGGAAAGGTTCCGGGCTCGATGATGGCCGAATTGTTGTTCGTGTAGTGCTGAGCCACGCCCGAACCGCCGAAATGCGCGTGATGATAGTCAATGCCCGTATCGATGATGCCGATGCTAATGCCCGCGCCCGTGGCGTTGCTGGACTGCAGCCCGCTCCAGACAGCCGGTGCGCCGATGAAGGGCGCGCTCGTGGACGTCTGGCGCACATACTCGGGCACGAGTACGACTCGATCCACCCCTGGCAACTTTTCGAGTTCCGCCAGACGATGGCGAGGCACATCCACGCGCAGCGCGTTGGCCAGCTTGCGGAACCGGCCAATTGGTTGGATTCCCATCCCGGCAAGCGTTCGCTCCAGTTCTCCCTGGCGCGTTCGGATTTCGGTATCGCACTGTCTCACCGCGTCTCGTGCTGCGGAACGATTCGGCATGGTCTTGGTCCGCAAAGCTGTCTGCGCTGTACATTCGCCGGTCAACACGACGTAAACAGTAACGACTTCATCATCATGTGATTTGTTCTCCGCTCCAAGAGACAGACCCGCTGCCAGTGGCAGAATCAGGAACAAACGCAGCACAATATTCATATTCAGAAGAGATACTGAGTGGCTCAAGGCACCAGCCTCATGCGATAAAAACGGTTGGTGGAATTGCCAGGAGCGGAGTCGTTGATTCGAATGATTTCACCCGTGCCGAGCAACA
>CAZCUL010000174.1:0-3559 GCA_964501475.1 uncultured Verrucomicrobiota bacterium
GGCGGCGAGTTCGGGCGGACCCCCACGGTGGAACTGCCTACGCCGGGGTCGAATGCCGGAAAGATCAACGGGCGCGATCACAATCATTACGGTTTTACCATGTGGATGGCCGGCGGGGGTGTGCGCGGCGGCCAGGTGCACGGGGCTACGGACGAATTCGGTTTCCAGGCTGTGGAAAAGAAGGTGCATGTTCATGACCTTCACGCCACCGTCCTCCACCTGCTTGGTTTCGATCACGAGAAGCTCACTTTCCGAACGGCCGGCCGGGACTTTCGATTGACCGACGTGCATGGGCACGTTGTGAAGGAATTGGTGGCTTAGCCGTTGGCTGGGAGCCTGTCCGGGCAGGCCAGTGACCGGCGGCACCCAGCACGCCCCGCTTGAGCCGGCGGATGAACCCGCGTTAAATAGGCTGCGTGGCGGCTGCCTTACTGAGGATCGAAGACATCGAGAAATCGTTCGCGGGAGTTCGCGCACTGAAGCCCGTTTCACTTGAGATTGATTCGAGCGAAATTGTCGGGATTGTGGGCGAGAATGGCGCCGGCAAATCCACCCTGATCAAGATTCTCTCAGGTGTTTACCCGCCGGACCGCGGCCGCCTGATCTGGCAAAACGAGCCAGCGCGATTCGCCTCTCCGCGCGGCGCGCTGGAGCGCGGCATTGCCACCATTCATCAGGAGTTGGCTTACTTCGGTCATTTATCCGTGACGGAGAACCTGATGATGGGCGAGCGCTGGCCGCGTTTCGGCTGGGGCGGAGTCGATTGGGGAGCGCTTCATTCGGAAGCGGGAGATCGGTTATCGCAGTTCGATCTTTTTATCGCACCCGAGCGTTTCTTCAACCAATTGAGTCCAGCGCAAAAGCAGGAAGTGGCTATTGTGAGGGCGCTGTCGCATCGGGCGCGGCTGCTGATTTTGGACGAACCCACGGCGAGCTTGAGCGAGCCGGAAGTGCGAAGGCTGTTTGTAAAACTGCGCAAGTTGCGCAGTGAAGGCGTCGCGATCATTTATGTCTCGCATCGGCTGGACGAGGTTCTGAGCTTGACCGACCGCATCCTGGTGTTGCGCGACGGGGAACTGGCGGCTGAATATCCGACGGCTCAAGCCACCGTGAACCGGCTGGTGAAGGATATGGTTGGGCGGCCTCTCGAGCAGGTTTATCCGCACACCCGCGGAAGCGGAGCGGGGCCTGTGCTTCTGGAGGTGGAGGGGTTGGGTCGCGAAGGAATGTTCCACAATGTGACGTTTCAAGTGCGAGCCGGAGAAATCCTTGGTTTGGCGGGCCTGGTGGGCGCGGGCCGGTCTGACGTTGCGCGCGCCATTTACGGTTTGTATCCGGTGGGACAGGGGACCATCAAACTGCGCGGGCAAAAGTGGACGGCGGCCAATCCAGGCAAGGCTGTTCAGGCCGGCCTGGTTTATTTGCCCGAGGAGCGAAAGCGCCAGAGCCTGGTCCCGCATCATTCGGTCAAGGAGTCGATCAGCATTGGATTCACCGACCTGCTGGCGAAGTGGGGGATCATTCGCAAGGGTGAAGAGGCAGCGCGAGTCGAGCATGCGATGAAGACTTTCGATGTGCGGGCGGCGAGTTCCGCGCAAGAAATTCGAACGCTCAGCGGAGGCAATCAACAGAAAGCGATGCTGGCACGCTGGCTGGAGCGCGGTCCGGAAATCATTCTTCTCGACGAACCGACCCGGGGGGTTGATGTGGGGGCGAAGGCCGAGATTCACGGTCTGATCGACCAACTCGCGGTGGAAGGGAAAGCGGTGTTGTTGATCTCGAGTGATTTGCCGGAGGTATTGGGGATGAGCGACCGCGTGCTGGTGATGCATCAGGGAACCATTGCCGCCGAGCTGATTGACGAGGCGATGACGCAGGAAAATGTGATCCGGGCGGCGTCGGGCCTGTCACGGCGCGGAGAGGGCGGGTTATGATGGAAGCCCGATTTTCCAGCGCTCTGCGGCAGCGGCTGCTGGTTTTGCTGCTGGGCAACGTTGCCCTGGTGGCGACGATCTTTTTTCTGCTTAAGGAGGGGGCGTCGTTCGGTGAGGTGTTGCGTCGGGCGGGACCAAATGTGGCTCCGGTGGCGATTGCCGGTTTGGGAATGACCGCCGTCATTTGGGCGGGGGCCATTGATCTTTCCATTGCCTCGATTATGGCCGTGGCCGGAACCGTGTTTGGCATCCTGGTGTATCATGGCGCCTCCCCCATGGCCTGCTTTGCCGCGTGTGCGAGCGCGGCCTGGGCGCTGTCGATGCTCAACGGTTATATCATCCGCGGCCTGCGCATTCCCGCCATCATTGTTACGCTGGCGGGTCTGCCCCTCTACCGGGGGCTGGCGCTGCTCCTGGCGGATGTGGCCGTCCCGGGTTTTGGAGGGAACATATCGGTCCATGACGAGGCCTATCACGGTCCCGGAAAGTTCTATTCCGGCTGGATACTTCTGGCCGCGGGAATTGCGGCGCTGGTCTGGAGCGGATTTGGAAAGACGCCTCGCTGTTGGCTGGCGTTGGGCAGTTCCGAGGAAGCTTGCAGGCTGATGGGATTGAGCCCGGGGCGGGTTTTGCAGAGCGCTTTTTGTGCAAGCGGTCTGTTTTTGGGGGTGGCGGCATTGCTTTACGCCACGCGCATCCAAGCGATCGAACCGTCGCGCATTGCGCTCGGTTTCGAACTGCAGGTGATTGGGGCGGTTATTCTGGGGGGCACCAATATTTTTGGCGGCGAAGGAAGTTTTCTGGGGACCATTTTGGGCGCGTTGTTTCTCTACTTTATTGGCCAGATGCTGATTTACGCCGGCGCGAATCCATACTTTCAGGAGGCGATTGCGGGAGCGGTGATTGTGGCGGTTATTGGCACGGATTGCGCGTTGCATCGCCGGCGCAAGCTCATGGAGGAATTGGCGTGAGGGCTTGGATTCTCCCCGGCCTGCTCGTTGGGGAAATCGTTCACTTTACGGCGCTGGCCCAACCCGGGTTCGAGTCAGCAGGAGAAGCCGCCAAGTATTTTCGAAGCTATTTCAGCGACCTGATGGCGCAAGCCGCTCCGGTGTTATTGGTGGCAATGGGGATGACCGTCGTTTTGATGACGGCGGGGATCGATCTGTCGGTAGGATCGACAGTGGCCCTGGTGGCCTGCGTGATGGCGTCAGTTTCGGGCGGGGAGAGTTTCTGGTGGACGGCGCTTCCGGCGGGTTTGGCGATAGGCCTTCTGCTCGGGTTTGCGAATGGAGGGCTTATTGCCTGGCTGGAGATTCCGCCCATCATCGCGACGTTGGGAACGATGATTTTCTATCGCGGCCTGTGCTTTGTTGTGATGGGCGAAACGGAAAAGGCGCCTTTCATCGATGTGCCGGGCTACGAATGGTTTGGTCATGTCTCGGGAGCGGTGTGCGTGGTGGCGGCCGTATGGCTCGGAGGCGGGCTGTGGTTTCAGCGGTCGCGCTGGCGGAGGGAGATCTTGATGGTGGGCGGGAACCGAGTGGCGTCACGGTACGCCGGCATTTCGGTGACACGGCGGTTGATCGAGGTTTACACCTTGGTCGGCTTGCTGGCCTTCCTGG
>CAZCUL010000175.1:0-13166 GCA_964501475.1 uncultured Verrucomicrobiota bacterium
AAGACATTGGGCTTTATGGCGGCGATTTGGGCGTGGCGCTTTACACGGCCGCCAACATCGCCATCCTGGGCGCGTTCATTTTGTGGAGCGCCAAATCGCTTCATGACTCCGATATTGAACGCAGACGCAGCGCGGAGGAGCGGGAGCGCTTCTTCACCTTATCGCTGGATATGCTTTGCGTTGCCGGGTTTGACGGTTTTTTCAAAAATGTGAATTTGGCCTGGGAAAAAACTCTGGGATTTGCGCGGCAGGAGTTATTGACAAAACCCTTTCTCGATTTCGTTCATCCGGAGGACCGTCCTGCCACTGTGGCCGTATCGGAGAAAATCCACGCGGGCGCTGAGGTGGTTTCTTTTGAGAACCGCTATATCTGCAAAGACGGCTCGTATCGCTGGCTCTTGTGGAGCGCAGTGCCGGCGGTCCGGGAGCAGTTGATTTATGCCAGCGCGCGGGACATCACGGAGGGCAAGCGGTCGGAGGAGAAAATCCGGCAACTCAACGAAAGTCTGCGCCGGCAGGCGGATCAGGTCGAGGCGGCCAACAAGGAACTCGAAGCGTTTTCCTACTCCGTCTCCCACGACCTGCGCGCGCCGCTGCGGCACATCGACGGCTTTCTGGACCTTTTGAGAAAAACCGCGGGCGCCACCCTCGAGGACAAGAGCAAACGTTATTTAAGCATCATTGGAGATTCGGCCAGACAGATGGGCCGGCTGATTGATGACCTCCTGGCCTTTTCCCGTATGAGCCGGGCGGAAGTGCGGACTACCCACGTCCATACCGATCAACTGCTGAGGGAGATTGTCAACGATCTGACGCCGGACATCGAAGGACGCGTCATCGCATGGAAGATCAGCCCGCTGCCCGAGGTGCAAGCCGATGCCGGGCTCCTGCGCCAAGTGTGGTTCAACCTGGTTTCCAACGCGGTCAAGTACACCGGCGGGCGCGGCCAGGCCCGGATCGAAGTCGGCACTCTGCCCGACGACAATGGCGAGCACATCTTCTTCGTGCGCGACAATGGCGCGGGCTTTGACATGCAATACGTGCACAAACTTTTCGGCGTCTTTCAGCGATTGCATCACGCCGACCAGTTCGAAGGCACGGGCATTGGCCTGGCCAATGTGCGGCGGATCATTCAGCGGCACGGCGGGCGCACCTGGGCCGAGGGTAAAGTGGACGAGGGCGCGACTTTTTATTTCACCTTGCCCAAAACACAAAACGGAAACGAATGAACGCACTAAAACGAATCCTGCTGGTCGAAGATAGCGACAAAGACATCGAGCTCACACTGGCCGCGCTTGAGGAAAACAACCTCGCCAACGAGGTCGTCATCGTCCGCGACGGCGCCGAGGCCCTCGATTACCTTTTCCATCGCGGCAAATTCGGAGAGCTGTCCCACGGTTTGCCCGCGGTGGTGTTTCTTGATTTGAAGATGCCGAGGGTGGACGGCCTTGAAGTCCTGCGCCAGATGAAAACGGATTCGAAGTTGAAGCAAGTTCCGGTGGTCATGGTCACCTCTTCGCGCGAAGAGCAGGACCTGGTTCGCAGCTATCAGTTGGGCGTCAACGCCTACGTGGTCAAGCCGGTCGGTTTCGAGCAATTTGTGGAATCGATCAAGCAACTGGGATTCTTCTGGGCGATCCTGAACGAGACGCCGTCCGGCTGCGGCGCTCAAGCTGCCTGAACATGGAAAGCAATATCCAATCGCCGCTCCGCGTCCTTCACCTGGAGGACAACGCGCGCGACTTCGAGCTGGTCCAGGCTACCCTGGAAGCCGACGGCCTCCTTTGCCATTTTCGCCAGGCGCAGAGCGGCCCGGAATTCGAGGCGGCCATCGCGGAAGGCGGCTGGGACATTATCCTCTCCGATTACGGCCTGCCTTCCTACGATGGTTTTACGGCTTTGAGGCACGTCCGGGAAAACGCGCCCGACCTGCCGTTCATTCTTTTCTCCGGCACGATTGGCGAGGAAGTGGCCGTGGAGAGCCTCAAGTGCGGCGCCACCGACTACGTCATCAAACATCGCCCCGAACGCCTGAGCGCGGCCGTCCGGCGCGCCTTGGCGGAGGCAAATGAGCGCGACGAAGCGAAGCGCCTCGAAGCATCCCGCCGCGAAAGCGACGCCCGCTTCCTCTCCTTCATGGATCACAGTCCGGCCGTGGCTTTCATGAAAGATGACCAGGGCCGCTATGTTTTCATCAATAGGACGTTCGAACGGCTCTTCGGGATGACATCTGAAGAGCTCCGCGGCAAAACCGATTTTGATTTTCTGCCCAAGGAGACTGCCCGCCAGATGCGGGAAAACGACGCGCGCGTGCTGGCTTCCAGTCAATCGATGGAACTGACCGAGGTTGTTCCGGCGCCCGACGGCGTCCTTCACCATTGGATGGTCTGCAAATTCCCATTTCAAGACGCCGGCGGAGAGAACTACGTTGGCGGGGTGGCACTGGACAGCACCGCCCGGCTCAAAGCCGAAGCGCAAATCCGCGCGCAGGCGGCCCTGCTGGACCGAGCGAGGGACGCCATTCTGGTGCGGGACTTTGAAGACCGCATCACTTATTGGAACAAGGGCGCCGAGCGCGTCTTCGGTTGGACCACCGCGGAGGCCGTGGGACAGAACGCCAGCAAACTCCTCTTCGCTGAAGTGCCGGCGGAACTTGCCTCGGCCAGAAAGGGCACGTTGGAGAAAGGGGAATGGACCGGCGAGCTCCCTTGCCTGACGAAGGCCGGCAAGAAGCGGACGGTGCAAACGCATTGGAGCCTCATTCGGGACGACGCCGGTTCGCCTGCGGCCAAGCTCATCATCGGCACGGACATCACCGAGAAGAAACAGCTCGAAGCGCAGTTCTTACGGACGCAACGGCTGGAAAGCATTGGCACGCTGGCCAGCGGCATCGCCCACGATCTCAACAATATTTTAGCGCCCATCCTGATGTCCGCCCCCATGCTGCGGTGGGGTCTCAAGCCCGAGCAGTTCGAGAAAACGCTCCTCACTCTGGAAGCCAGCGCCCAGCGCGGGGCGGACCTCGTCAAACAACTGCTTACCTTTGGCCGGGGGGTCGAAGGCGAGCGGGGCCCGGTACAGGCCAGGCACCTCATCCAGGAGATCGTCAAGATGGCCCAGGAGACTTTTCCCAAAAACATCACCTCCCGTTCGAAGTGCCCGCCGGACTTATGGCCGCTCAATGGCGACGCGACGCAACTACACCAGGTGCTGCTGAACCTGTGCGTCAATGCTCGTGACGCCATGCCTCGCGGTGGCACGATTTTGGTTTCCGCCGAGAATATCCAGATCTCCGCAGCCGATGCCGGATCGAGTGCGGAAACCAAGCCAGGGCCGTACGTTTTGGTCCGGGTGGAAGACACCGGCCAAGGCATTTTGCCGGAAGTGATGGAGCGGATTTTTGATCCGTTCTTCACCACCAAGGCGCCGGGCAAAGGAACCGGCTTGGGGCTTTCGACCGTGTTGGGGATTGTGAAAAGCCATCAAGGTTTTGTGAAACTTGAAAGCCAGGCGGGTAAAGGCACTTCGTTCCAGGTTTATCTCCCGGCCGCGGCGCAGGAGTCGAACAAGGACGCCCGGTCCGAGACCTCATCTCTCCTCCGGGGCAATGGAGAGACGATTCTGGTGGTGGATGACGAGACGGCCATCCTGGACACATGGAAGAAGACCTTGCAGGCCTACGGCTACCAAGTGATTACTGCCCAGGACGGCGTGGAAGCGCTGACGCATTTTGCCCAACGTGGCGAGGAAATCGATCTGGTCCTGACCGATCTATTGATGCCCATCCTCGACGGAGTGGGCCTGGTCCGCTGCCTGAAGAAAATGAACGAAGCGGTGAAGATCATCGTTTCCACCGGCCTCGATAGTGAAGCTGAACAGGGTGGAATGCTGAGGGAGGCGCAGGGCCTGGGCGTGACATGTTCCCTGCGCAAGCCGTATAAGACGGAGGAGATGCTCCACGAGCTTCACCAGGCGTTGCTTCCGGCTCTCTAAACGCAGTGGCAAGCTTCGGCGCTCATAGAGCTGACGCCACAAAAGCAAAAGCGCCATCCTGTAGCGGCGGCCTGACCGCCAGCCCGCCTGAGGGTGACCAGCGCATCACCATTAAATCCACTTAATAAGCGCGCACCCGCCGCCCAAATGCCGCCCCTGATCCGCCAAGTTGGCTGTTTCACCGAGAATCACCCGCACAGCCTGGAGTAAGGCGGCCAAGGCAAACCTTGCTGGAACGGAGGCGCTGAACAAACTGGCGGTGCGAACGTCCAATCTCCTCGCTTGTCGGTTGACAGGCGGAGCTGTAAAACAATGGAAATGCAACTCGTGTCACACTCCCGCGCGCATTCCAGTTGTTGGCTGGCCGTTCTATGCGCTTTGGGCGGTTTGCTCCTCGCCGGTTGCGGCCGGGAAGGAATCCGCGTGTACAGTGTCCCCAAGGAGCGTCCCACCCCCGAGACCATCCATGACGAATTTCAGGCATCCTTACCCCAATTGCGGTGGAAGGCGCCGGAAGGGTGGATCGAACAGCCGGCCGGCGGAATTCGAGTGGCGCGCTTTTCCATTCCGGGCAGAGCGGGCCATGACGCCGACGTCTCGGTCATTCCGCTCACGGGCGTTTCCGCGCCGAAGGTGGAGATCGTCAATCTGTGGCGCGAACAAATACAGCTTCCGCCGGTGAAAGAAAGCGGGCTGCCCGGCATGAGCGAGAAGGTCAGGATTGGCGACGATGAGCAAGGCGAACTCTACGACATGGCGAGCGAGCAGCCCCTGGTGGAGGACCAGAAGGCTCGCATTTTGGTGGCGATGCTGGAGAGGGACGGCGCGCACTGGTTTTTCAAAATGACGGGTCCGGAGGAGTTGGTGCAGTCCCAAAAGCAGGCGTTTCGGCATTTTCTGGAATCGGTCACGTTCGAGTCCGCCAAAGGTCCCCGGCCGGTGCCGCAATTTACGAGCACGAATGTCAAGGAGGTGCCGGCGCCGGCGGCGGGGCTGCCGGAATGGCAGGTTCCAGCGAGTTGGCAGGAAGTGCCGCCCACGCAGATGTTGATGGCGAAGTTCCTGGCCAAAAGTTCGGGGGAGGCGCAGGTTGAAATTACGGTGAGCGCGTTCCCGGGTCCCGCCGGCGGAATGCTGCCGAATGTAAATCGATGGCGGGGCCAGATCAATCTGCAGCCCATCGAGGATGCAGAGCTCAAAGAGCTGATCAGCTCGCTTGACGTCGAGGGCGGCAACGCCATGTTAGTGGATATGACGGGTGGTGACGCCGACAGCGGCACGGAGACTCGCATCATTGCGGCGGTCGTTCCAAAAGAGGGTCGGACCTGGTTCTATAAGCTGATGGGCGACCCGCAAGTGGCTGAACGTGAAAAGGCAGCCTTCATCGAATTTGTCAAAACAATCAAATATACCGGCGCCGGTTAAGCGAGCGATTAGCTTCTTTACATCGCTGCGGCTGACCGTGGTCTGTCTGGCTCTGGCCATGGTGCTGGTGTTTGTTGGCACCTTCGCGCAGGTCAAGCTCGGCCTTTATGCCGCGCAGGAGAATTACTTTCAAAGCCTGTTCGTTTGGTGGGGGCCGACCGGGGCTGGCTGGAGGATACCTGTTTTCCCGGGCGGTTATCTTTTGGGCGCGGTTTTGCTGGTCAACTTGATTTCCGCGCACATCAAGCGCTTCGAGCTCTCGAGGAAGAAGGTCGGCATCTTCATCATCCATTTCGGGCTGATCCTTTTGTTGCTGGGGCAATTTGCCACCGAAACGTTCCAGGTCGAAAGCGCGATGCGGCTGGTGGAGGGGAACGCTTCGAATTACAGCGAAAGTTTCCAGGACAATGAATTGGTGGTCATTGACATGTCCGCGCCCGCGGAAGACACGGTGGTGACGATTCCCGAATCAATGATCGAAGAGAAGAAGGAGATACCCGTTCCCCAAACGCCTTTCACGCTGCGGGTGCATCACTACTGGGAAAACTCGGAACTGTTGGAGAATCCGATGCAGGCGGCTGTTCCGGCTGCGGT
Source organism: uncultured Verrucomicrobiota bacterium (assembly GCA_964501475.1). Taxonomy (GTDB): domain Bacteria; phylum Verrucomicrobiota; class Verrucomicrobiia; order Limisphaerales; family CAZCUL01; genus CAZCUL01. The sequence goes on from CAZCUL010000175.1 coordinate 6,013, forward strand.
GACGAACGGGGTTGGGCAGGGACTCCATGTCTTGGGGAAACCGCCCGCGACCAAGATGGATGAACGGAGTCTGCCCACGGCCATCGTGGAGGTGCAAACGCCGGATGGTTCCTTGGGAAACTGGCTCGTCTCGAGTTGGATTGGCCGGCAGCAAACGTTCGAATATCAAGGCCAGAGCTATCAGGTGGCCATGCGATTCACGCGCCACTACAAGCCATATCGGATCCATTTGATCGATTTCCGCCACGACAAATACAAGGGCACGGAAATCCCGAAGAATTTTTCGAGCCGCATTCGGGTGGTGAATCCGAAAAGTGGCGAGGATCGCGAGGTCTTAATCCGCATGAATGAGCCGCTGCGATACAAGGGGGAAACCTATTATCAAGGCAGTTTCGATCCGAAAGATGAGCGAGTCAGCATTCTGCAGGTGGTGCGCAATCCGAGCTGGCTGACGCCTTACGTTTCGTGTGCGCTGGTGGCGCTGGGTTTGATCGTGCAGTTTCTGTCGCACCTGATTGGATTTGTGAAACGGAGAACGAAATGAAGCGGACAATTCGGGTCATTCCATGGATTTTTGTGGGAGTCTTCGCGCTCTGGCTGCTGGCGTCCCTCTGGCCGCGGCCGGAGAAGGGATTCCATACCCGCGATTTTGGCCGGTTGCCGGTGCTGCTGAACGGCCGCATTCAACCCATGGATTCGGTGGCGCGGAACAGTTTGCTCCAGATTCGCAACCGCCAGTCTGTCCGCCTGGAAAAGGGGGCCATGACGGCGACGGAATGGCTCCTGGAGGTTTTCACCAAACCCGGGCTGGCCAACGACCGCAAGATTTTCCGGATCGACAACATCGAGCTGCGCGATCTGCTCAAGGTTTCGAACGAAGAAAAATACTTCTCCTACAACGAGCTTGCCCCCCAGGCCTCGGAATTGAGGCGGGAAGCCCAGCGCATCGACAAGATCGAAGACCAGCGGCGCGCGCCTTACGAGAAGCAGTTGATGAAGCTGTTCCATGGGATCATCCTTTTCGACCGGCTGAAGAACAGCTTGCAGCCGGAGAACAGCGAGGATTTTGCGGCGGAGTTGGAGGAGTTTCGCACCACAATTCTGCCGGGCGTGGCGGCAGTGCGGGCGCGCGAGTCGGGACAATCTTTCGACCAGGAGGCGTTCGACAAGATTCTGGAATATGTGAGCCAGTACGATTTCCTGGCGCGGATGGCTTATCCGCTGGTGGTTCCTCCCACCCGGCCCGGGCAGGGGCGCGAGGAATGGGAGAACGTGGGCACGAGCCTGCTTCAGGCGGTGCGCGGGGGGGAACCACATCCGGCCGTGCTTCAATATGCCGCCATGACCAGCGCCTACGAGAAGGGCGATCCGGCGGGATTCAATCGCGCAGTAAACGAATACAGCGCGTGGCTGAGCGAGGAATTCCCGACTGAAGTCCGCAAGGGGAGATGGGAGGCCTTCTACAATCGTTTCGAGCCGTTCTACAAGGCGAGCATCATTTATGTGCTGGGTTTCATTCTGGCATGCTCCTTCTGGTTCAACCTTTCTCCGTGGCTGAACCGGTCGGCGTTTGGCCTGGTGGCCCTGGCGCTGGTGGTTCACACCGCCGGGCTTATCTTTCGCATGGTGTTGGAAGGGAGGCCGCCGGTAACCAACCTCTATTCGTCGGCCATTTTCGTGGGCTGGGGTGTCGTGGGACTTGGCCTGATTCTGGAGCGGTTTTACAGGCTTGGCATCGGCACGGCGGTGGCGGCCATCGGCGGTTTTACGACATTGGTGATTGCCCACAATCTGGCTTTAGGCGGCGACACGATGGAGATGTTGCGGGCGGTGTTGGATACGAATTTCTGGCTGGCCACGCACGTGGTCGTGATTACGCTGGGCTACTCTGCGACGTTTGTGGCCGGGCTGCTGGCGGTGCTGTTTATCCTTTTGGGCGTGTTCACCAAGGTGCTTCAGCCGAACGTCGCCAAAGCGCTCAGCCGGATGGTCTATGGAGTCATTTGTTTTGCGACCCTCTTTAGTTTTGTGGGGACGATTCTCGGGGGGATTTGGGCGGACCAATCGTGGGGGCGGTTCTGGGGCTGGGACCCGAAGGAAAACGGCGCGCTGATGATTGTCCTGTGGAATGCCGTATTTCTCCATGCGCGTTGGGGCCGGCTGTTGAAAGAACGCGGCCTGATGGGGATGGCTGTTTTCGGGAACGTGGTGACAAGCTTCTCCTGGTTTGGGGTGAATATGCTTGGCGTGGGCCTTCACTCTTACGGCTTCATGGATCAGGCGTTCAAATGGCTGATGGCATTTGTCCTCAGCCAACTGGTGATCATCGGCATCGGGATGCTGCCAATGTCCGTCTGGAAGAGCTTTCGCGGCCCGCCGCCGCCCTCGCCGGAAGTGCCCCTGGGACGGCGCGCGCCGGCGACATGACGGTCGGCCCTATCAGGGATTGGAGAGCGCCGCCTTATCAATCCAAACCGCAAGCCCGCTTCGCCCGGCCGAGGACCGCTTGGGCCCGAACGCGCGCTTTGTTGGCGCCCTCGCGCAGGACTTTGCCGACATAATCGAGGTCGGCGGCCAACTCGGCGCGCTTGGCGCGAGCGGGGCCAAAGTAACTCCAGTAATGCTCAAAGAGGGCTTTCTTTAAGTCGCCATAGCCAAGGCCGCCGACCCGAAGGCGCTCTTCGAACTCCCGTGAAACGTCCTCCGGAGCCACCAGCTTCATCAGTTGGATGGCCAGATTTTGATCCGCATCCGGTTTGGGTTCGTGCGGCGTCCGGCTGTCCATGACGATACCCATGACGCGTTTTCGAAGGACCTTTTCGTCGCCAAAGATGTCGATGCTGTTGCCGTAACTCTTGCTCATCTTTTGCCCGTCCGTGCCCGGAACGACCGCGACCTGGTCGCGAATCCGCGGCTCCGGCAGGACGAAGGTTTCGCCATAAACCTCGTTGAATTTGATGGCGATGTCGCGCGTGACTTCGACGTGCTGCTTTTGGTCGCGCCCGACTGGAACGACGTTCGAATCGTAGATAAGGATGTCCGCAGCCATCAGGACTGGATAGGCAAAGAGGCCGTGATGGGGCGAAATCCCCTTGTTGATTTTGTCCTTATAGCTGTGACAGCGCTCGAGAAGGCCCATTGGCGTTACCGTGCCCAACATCCACGTCAGTTCCGTGACTTCGGGCACGTCCGACTGCCGAAAAAAAACAGCTTTGTTCGGGTCCAGACCGCACGCGAGGAAGTCGAGGGCGACATCGAGGCTGTTTTTGCGCCGTTGTTCCGCATCGAAGAGCGAGGTCATCGAGTGGTAATTGGCGATGAAATAAAAGGCCTCGCCCTCCTCCTGCAATTCGATGGCCGGCTTCATCATTCCAAAATAGTTGCCCAGATGCAGCGTGCCCGAGGGTTGAATGCCAGACAAAATTCGCATAGCCCCCATACGATAGAAGAACCCGAGGCGCAGAAAAGCAGGAAAGTGAGCGGCAAAATCGAAATCGCAAAACCCCACCCAGCGCTGAACAAGAGGCCGCCTGCGCGACGTTTGATTCGTGACAGAGTTGCGGGCTTTTCACCGGCCAAAGCCGGCGGCGCTGATGAGAAGGGTCGGCCGTGGTCTCCGGCTTATCAATGAGTTTTGTTCAGCGCTTCCAGCGCCTGTTGCTTTAACTGCCGAATCCGGGCCTGCTCGCGCAGAAGACGCTCCTGATCGATCGGCGGGAGCTCAGGCTGCGCAATGCGGTGCCGAATTTCGGCCAGTTGCTGGTCGAGAAACTGGTTCCGCAGGCGAAGTAGAATCTCATTCATGGCCCGGTCCGCGTTCGGAATGGGCCGATCTTCGGCGGCGGCTTCAGTGATCAGGCTGCGCGCTTCCGCGTCGTCGGTATCGTCCAGTAACGTCGCGACCCCTTGCCAGTTCTGAATGGCATGGGCAGCGAGTCGGGCCTCGATGACCTGCCGGACGATGCGGTGGCGGATCCAGGCGATGTCGAGGTGAGAAGCGAGCCAACCCACGTGGTCGTCGCTCAAAAGAAGGAGTTTGAGCAACCAAAACTCGGGTTGGGAAGGCCGCTCCGCCACAGGCGAGGCTTGAACATCCTCTCCTTCGCCGGCGGCGGAATGGGTGTGCGATCTGGCCGTCTTAAACTCGGCGCGAGCAGCGTCGGTGGAAACCCCCAGCCGCAGAGCCGTCTTTTGTGCATAGGTATCCACAAGCACCGGGCTACGCGTCTTTTGCACGGCTGCGCCCATTCCTTTCACAACCGCGAGCCGGCCTTTATCCGTGGAGATGTCGTGTTCGCTGCAAAGGCGATTCAAATAGAAATCAAAGAATCCCTGCGCCTTTCGAATCAGGTCCCGGAAAGCCTGGACGCCATGCTCGCGAATGAAGCTATCCGGATCATGCGGCGCCGGGATGACAGCCACACGAATGGCCAGCCCCACAGCCAGCAGGCTGTCCAGCGACCGAATGGCTGCATTCTGCCCGGCCGTATCCGAATCGAAACAGAGCACCACCTCGCCCACATACCGCTTCAGAATTCGGGCATGATCCGCGGTCAGCGCAGTGCCCTGCGGCGCGACCACGTTTTGCACGCCTGCCATGTAACAGGCGACGAGATCGAGCTGCCCTTCGCAGACAATGGCGGTTTCGGCGTCGAGCAACGGGCGCTTTGATTTGTCGAGACCAAAAAAAACGCGGCCTTTAGTAAAGATGGGTGTCTCGGGCGAGTTCACGTACTTGGCAGCCTTGGCGTCTTCCGCCAAAAGCCGTCCGCTGAAAGCGACGATCCGGCCCTGTTCGTCGCAGATGGGGAAAATAAGCCTTCCGCGAAACCGATCATAGAAATGGTCGCTGCCTTCCTTGCGAAGGATCAACCCGGCCTGTTCCACGATGGGAAGTGAGTGGCCCTTGCTTTTCGCCCAGTTGACCGTGTCGTCCCAGAGCTCGGGCGCGTAACCGATGCGAAAAAGTTTGACGGCATCATCAGACACGCCCCGCTTCCGCAAGTAGTCGCGGGCGGGCTCGCCGGCGGCGTCATTGATGAGCGCGGAGTGCCAGCGTTGCGTGATTTGCTCATGAATCTGCCAAAGGGACTCTTTGAGATGGCGCGATTGCTGGTCGGGGTTTTGATCGAACTGGAGCGGAATGCGAGCCCGTTCGGCGAGACGGCGAACGGCTTCCACAAAGGTGATGTTCTCGTATTCCTGGACGAACCGGAAAACGTCGCCGCCTTTATGGCAGCCAAAGCAGTGAAAAATCTGCCGTTGGGGACTGACGTTGAAGCTGGGGGTTTTTTCCTTGTGAAAAGGGCAGAGGGCCAGGAAGTTCATTCCGGCGCGTTTTAACGGAACGTAACCGCCCACGACATCGACAATGTCGCTGGCGGATCGGATTTGATCGAGTGTGGAGGGAGGAATGAGTCCGGCCATGCCGGAAAGACTGGCCAAAGGGCTCAGCGTCTTTCAAGCATTTCGTCGATCTGCTGCTCGCGGGCGCGAACGACGCCGGCCTTGTTCAGCGGCGTATCCTCGGCGGCGGTGGGACGGATCAAGACGATGGAGAGATAATCGAGCGCCACCCCGCCGGCCAGGGAGCGATCGAAAACCTCGTTTTGAACGTCAGCCAGGCTGGGAAAGAAGATGTTGTTGAAATTGACCTCCTGATAGCGGCGATAGGCGGCCACTTCGCGGTCGTTAAAGTATCGGGCGTTCAACAATGACAGCGTGACCAGAAGAATCAGGGCGTATCGAAAAGCTCCCGCCAGCATCCCGCAATAATATTCACCGCTTCCGAACACGTCGGCCTGGACGAGCTTTTCTCCCACGGCTCGGCGCAGCCAGGAAAAGAAGATTTTGATGGCCAGGGCGAGCAGGACATAAACGGCCACATAGCTGAAGAGGAGGCTAAAGAGGCCCGTTTGGGCCAGAAACATCCCCAGCGGCTCGTAAGCCATGCCGGCAATCACCACGATGCAAAGCCATTGAAGGACGAAAAGCACCTCCTGGGACATGCCGTTTCTGCGCCCTTGCCGGACGCCCCACAGGACAATGATCACCACGAAGAGATCAACCCAACTGACATAAACTGGTTTCAGGTCCATATTTGCGGAAGCACTCGGCTCCCAACTCAGGCGAGGCCGTCTGGTATCCAGCCATGACCTGTGGGGTGCGACGCATGTGCCGTGCCGCAATAGGAAAGTGTCTAAGAATGTAACCAATCAAACGGTAGCTCCGCAGAAGGCCGGGAAACGGGGCGTGGCACCCTTCCTCTTTAAATGGCGCTATTCGCGCAACTTAGCCATGAAACCCGGCTCTGTTCCGCGAAGGTCGGCCCGGCGCTGGCGCGCCAGGAGGGCGCCATACACACAGGCGTCCCGCACCAGCATGTCAAGGCGACGGAGCAGGCTATCACTAACAATTTTGCCGTCCTTGACGTCCGTCGTGTCCATGAAGGAGACGCCGTAAGGCAGGGTCCAGGCGTAACATTGGCGCGCCACGGTGCGAATCTGATCGATGACGGTCAGCCCTTTTTCGTGGGAGGCCACCACCGGAGCGAAGAGTTTGCCGGCGAATTCGTGCCAAAAGTGATCGAGAAAATTCTTGGTCGCGCTGCTGATGCTGCCGTGGTAATCGGGCGTCCCGAGAATATAGACGTCCGCCTTTTCAACCCGGTGTTTCAGGTGGGTAAAGCCTTCAGCCCCATGCGAAGACTCGGGGTTGAACAAGGCCAGGGGTTCGTCGAGGAAATCGAGAGTGTCCACCTGCGTTTCATTCGCCCGCAACTTCTCGATCAGGTGCCGAATGACGACGCGCGTGACCGAATTGCGGTTCAGACTGCCGACGATGCCGAGCACGTGGAGCTGCGTTGGACCCATTGGGAAGACGTTAACAGCTTTGGAGGCGGAAGCAATTCCAGTCGCGCTGGGGTCCTTGCGGTTGGCGACGTCTGACACCGACTCTTTTTGAATGCGCGGGACCTTCTCAAAAGCCGGAATACAGCCTGGCTGGATTCCTCGAACGCCCTGAAGTCGATCCCGCCGCCATTTCGTTTCAAGAAAAATGCGGTCCAGAGCGTCTCTTCAGTGGCGTGCTTGTAATTCTGTCCGCCACGAGCGCACCAATAGTTTGACAATCCGGTTGCTGCACCGGCGATAATC
>CAZCUL010000176.1:0-10025 GCA_964501475.1 uncultured Verrucomicrobiota bacterium
TGGACGCTCAGTTGAATGACCTCGAGGTTATAAAGTTCCTCCAGGCTGAGATGAGTCAGGTCGGCCACATCCGGCTTCATCCCCTCGTTTGTGGCCGCCCGGGCATTCGAGGGATTAAAGAGGAATCCTCCTGCCATTCCCGTGCCAATCAGGCTGGAAAAGGTCGCGCGCCGAAAAATCTCAATCCACCTGCGTGTCATTAAGCCGCCAGAGAACAACGCACCGCCCAACCGCCCCTTTTAAAACGGAAGCGCCGCTCAAGGTCGAGAAAAAAAGCTGCGCCGGCCATTGAAGGGCGCATCCTTGCCATTGCCACCCGCGCTCCTTTGACGGTGTTGCCGTGCTGAGCCGGCTTAAACCCACGGGGCTCAACACACACCGCTCCCAGTGGGTAGGTTCAGATGGCCTGCCGTTGAAGGACACTTCACAGGTACTTCTCCAGAATCGGTCGCAGGGCATTTTTCGTCCTGGCTGGCCACAGTTTCCGGTCGGTCATGATGGCGCTTTTCAATGCGGAATGGCACGGCCAGTCGGGTCGTTGCGGAATGAGCGGGATGGTTTCGGCGACGATCCGCTTGGCCCGCTCGGCATTCTTGTGCAAATTCTCGATCACCATCTCGACAGTCACGTGCTCCTCGTCTTCCTTCCAGCAATCATAGTCGGTCACCATCGCCATGGTCGCGTAAGCAATCTCGGCTTCCCGGGCACATTTGGCTTCGCCCAGATTGGTCATGCCGATCACGTCATAGCCCAGACGATGGTTTGAAAAGGATTCGGCGCGGGTACTGAAGGCGGGGCCTTCCATGTTCACATAGGTGCCGCCATCATGAACATTGGCGCTTGTCCGGCGGCAGCTCTGCAAGAGCAATTGCCGCATCTCTTCACAGACCGGCTCGGCAAAGGCGATGTGGGCCACAATGCCGTTCCCAAAGAAGGTGTGCTCGGCAGACTTCTTGGTGCGATCAATGAACTGGTTCGGCAGGACAATATCGCGCGGATGATAATGCACCTGGAGCGAACCGACCGCGCTCACGCTCATGATCCAGGCGACGCCAAGCTTTTTCATCGCCCAAATGTTGGCGCGGTGGTTCAGTTCGCTCGGCAAAATGCGGTGACCCCGGCCGTGGCGCGGCAGAAAGACCAGATCGCGCCCCGCCAGCTTTCCGGTGAGCAGTTGGTCCGAAGGCAAACCGAAAGGGGTTGCGACCCGGACCCATTTCTGGTTGCTGAATCCCTCGATGTGATAAAGGCCGCTCCCGCCAATGACGCCGACGCGAAAGCCTGCTGCTGCCGATTTGGGCCGAGTTCTTTTCTTCATGTGCGTTTGCGGTCCCGGTTTGTATGGGCTCAGGAATGCCGGGGGCAAGGAGATTGCGCAGCAGCCGCAGAGCCCTTCTCTGGACAGCCGGCAGTCGGGACGCCCTTTGACCGGGCGCGGGGCCACCGACGCAAAGACCTTAACCACGAATGAACACCCAATCAGGGGACCCTCTCCCTGCGAGGCACGAGCGGCGAGCGGGGCAGGGGAGAGGGGCGCATTCAAACTGGCCTGAGCGAAAGCCTTTCGCCAGAATCGCGGCATGACGGTCTTTCAAATCATTGCCCTGCTGCTGACGCTCGCCGCCCTCTTCAGCTATCTGAATTATCGCTTCATCCGGCTGCCGACGACCATTGGCATCATGCTGATCGCGCTCGTGGCGTCCCTGGCGCTCGTCATCATAAGTGAGCTGGGCATGCCTCTGGAAAGGGAGGCCGAGCGAATCATCGAGAAGATCGACTTCAATCAAACGCTGCTCCACGGAATGCTTAGCTTCCTGCTGTTTGCGGGAGCGCTCCATGTGAATCTGGACGAGCTCAGCGCCAACAAGTGGCCAATCGCAAGCTTCGCGACCGCCGGCATAGTCATGTCCACGTTCATCGTGGGCGGTCTGATGTATTGGATTCTCGGGACGATTGGGCTGCCGCTGCCGTTCCTCTATTGCCTGGTCTTTGGCGCCCTTATCTCGCCCACCGATCCGATCGCGGTCTTGAGCCTGCTCAAGAGTGCCAACGCGCCGAAGTCGCTCGAAACAAAGATAACCGGTGAATCGCTCTTCAACGATGGCGTGGGCGTGGTGGTGTTCCTGGTCCTTCTGGAACTCGTCACCGGCGAACATTCATTGGAGGCCGCGCATGTGCTCCGTTTGCTGGCCCAGGAGGTGTTGGGCGGGATTCTCCTCGGCATCGGCCTGGGATGGGTCACTTATCTGATGCTGAAATCGATCAACAACTACCAGGTCGAAGTCCTGCTCACACTCGCGCTTGTCACCGGCGGTTACGAACTGGCGAGTTCGTTGCATGTTTCTGGGCCGCTCGCCATCGTGGCCGCGGGGCTCTTGATCGGGAATCACGGACGCTTCTTCGCCATGTCCGAAAAGACGCGCGAACATCTCGACACCTTCTGGGAACTGATCGACGAGATTCTCAATGCGGTGTTGTTTGTCCTGATCGGGTTGGAAGTGTTGGTGGTGACTTTGCGCGGCGACTATTTGCTGGCCGGATTGATCGCGGTGCCGGTGGTCTTGCTCGCGCGGTTTATCAGCGTGGGCGCGCCGATTACCGCCTTCCGGCTCAAACGCGAGTTCAGCCCCCATGTCATCAAAATCATGACCTGGGGCGGACTAAGGGGTGGAATCTCGGTGGCATTGGTCCTTTCCCTCCCGCCCGGGCCGGAGCGCAATCTTCTGCTCACCATTACCTATCTGATCGTGATCTTCTCAATCGTGGTGCAAGGGTTGACCATTCCATTCCTGCTCAAACACGCCGTAAAAGAAGGCGCCTGAACCCGGGGCCGGACCACCGGTCACTCATTACTGATCGCTGAGTTCAGCCCCGCTCAGTAATTCCAGGTGCCGGGTGAAGTGGCTGTCGAGCAATTCCAAATGGAGATCCGCATGGCGCGCGAGGGTTTCGATGATTCCCTCCTTGAACCTCTTTCCCTGGCTGTCGGTGCCCGCGGTCAGCACCGAGCCGAAGGTGACGTGCAGCAGCTGCCGTCCCACACGCTCATTCAGATAGAGCTTCTCGTCGCCCGGCCCATTAAACCTAGGCAGAGCCTCGACCTCCGCCTGCGTGGTGGAGATGTGATAACTCTTTTTGTCCTCCGCGAACCGGCTTCGGCAAAAGACCGCCATGTCCGCAAATAGTTTTGGAGCGGCGCGAACGACCACGCGCAATGCCTCGAGGTAGCTCGTCCCGGCCGTCTTCACATGGAGCAAATCGCCGCATTCGCGGCCGAGGAGCGGATAAATCGAGAATTTGTCCGAACCGCTGTGGATGCTGAGCTTGTAGGGGCCGCAATATTTGGCAATGGCCACATGTTCGCGCAGTTCTCTTTCGAACCGCGCCAGATCGCCTCGATAATCAATCCCCTTCTCGAACTCGCCCAAAAAACGCGGCGCCAGGCTGATGACGATCACGCCGCGGCGCTGCAGTTCGCGTCCAATGAACAAATGCTCGAGCGGGCTGGTGCGCGAATCTGTTTCATCCACCGATACCTCGATCTCGAACGCCCGCCCGGCGCACGCCGTGGCGATTTCACGGGCCATCAACGCCGTGTGAGCGATGGCGTGCCCGTACTTCACCGCCGCACGCCAGAGTCGCTCCTGATCGAACTCCAAAGTCAGAATTTCCGAGACCGCTACTTTCTTCTGCAGGAATTCCGCCTGCCAATCCGGGTCCGGAAAGACGCCGTCCGATTCCATGCCTTTGACCATTTCCGCCACGCGCTCAATGGGCATCGTGTCCGCCTCGTTTACGACATAGGCGGAAGGATCGATTGTGAAGAAGGTAAAACCCGAACCTGCGGTCAAGCGGACATCGTCCGGAGTTTTCAAATGGTCGGCGTCCGCCCCCCATCGGCCCGTGAAACTGGCTTTGGCCACAGCTCGTTCCGCCGCTTTCATGACCTCATCCGGCGTGCGCCGGGTGCGCGTCATTTCCCGAATGGACTGCTGCGCAAAGATCGGAGCGAATTGGAATTTGCGGGCCGCCGCCAGATGGCCCGGCGTGGCCAGACCGAGCCGATCGCCAAAACCAAAGGATTTCTTCAAACCGAGCGGAAACGGTTTTTGGACTTCAGAAGGATTCACGAGGATTTGATAAGCTCCGCCAGTTTCCGCCGCAACGAAAATGAGAAGGATCCGGCAGATCGCAATTTCGCAGCAACTCGACCGCCTTCTGTCGCACCTGTTGCTCCTGAAGCAAAGATTCGCCGGGCCGGTTCGCAGAGACGGAAGTTGTCCGAGACCCGCCGGGACAGGTCTGCGTTCCATATCCAATATAAAATTGTCCGCGGTTGCGGCGGCGACTTCGTTCAGCGCTGGCTTACAAAATCAACTTGTAGCCGACTCCGTGTACCGTGAGGAGGTGCCGGGGATTCTCTCCCGAGTCGCCGAGCTTTTTCCGGAGTTGGACAACCACCTGGTCGAGCGTGCGCGTCGTTCCGTAATAGCTGTAACCCCAAACCTCGTTCAAGAGCCGGTCCCGTGACAGAACCTCGCCGGCGTGGGCGTGGAACAGTTGCAGCAGTTTGAGCTCCCGGGCGGTCAGTTCCTCGACGGTCTTGCCGCGTTTGAGCTGGAAACTTTTGGGGTCGATGGTTGCGGGGCCGATTTTGAACGGCCGATCGCTCCTGGCGGATTCGGCTGCCGCAGGGGCGGTTCGCCGCAAGAGGGCGTGAATCCGCGCCAGCAGTTCCCGGACTCCAAACGGTTTGGTGACGTAGTCATCAGCGCCCGCATCCAGCCCTACCACCTTGTCGATCTCCTGGCCCTTTGCGGTCAGCATCAGAATGGGCGTCCTGACTTTTTTGGCGCGAAGCTGCTTGCAAATATCGAAACCGCTCAGCCCTGGCAGCATCACGTCCAGAACAATCAAGGCGGGCTTTTCTTTGCCAACCACGTCGAGAGCTTGATCGCCCCGCTTGCAGGTGGTCACGGCAAATTCCTCGCCCTTGAGCACTTCTTCCAGACCCAGCAAGATATGCGGGTCATCTTCCACGATCAGAATTTTCGTCTTCATTTGTCTCAGTCAAAAACTACCCGGTAGGGCAAGTCCGTCCCCGGCCAGCCGCCACCCTGGGTAGTGAAAAACTCCAAAATCCGGGCGCGAATCGAGGCCATGAAGAGTTTCGACGATTTCGCAATCGCACATTGTGAGCTATCGCTCCGCCAGTTGATGGACTTCTGAAGGCAGCCTGTGAACGAGTAGACACTGGAAAAGTCGGCGCTAAAAAAGGGGCCTCAAATTCAGGCGACTCACGGCAGACCCTTCCACCGGCGCAGCCCCCATTCGGCAACAAAACAAACCAGGGCAAACAAAAACATCACGGGTTGATGCCAGAACGGAAAAGTCCACGCCTCGGTAATGGGTGCTTTTCGACTCGGCAGGCTCCCCACGAATTCGGGAAGTTCTTCGGCTGCGATCATCTCGCCGCCAGTCTGGCGGGCCAATGATTCCAGCAACGCCCGGTTTGGCTTCAGGGAGGCGAATTCCTCGGCTGTAATATCGCTTACCCAGCCGGCCTCTGCGCGGCCCAGTTCCGCTCCCGCGGCATTGGTGACCGCGGCCCGGGCGTGGTAGCCGCCATTGCGGCGTGGCACGTAGGTCGCCTCGTAGAGGCCTGGCTCGCTTAACGACGGTTCAGCCCGCAGCCGGACGGCAAGCGCCCCGGCTTCAGCCGGTGCCCCGCTCCTATCGGACGCTCCCAAACCCGGTTGGCCCGAATGATCGACCGCAACCGGTTCAACCGTGATCGTGACAGCGGCATCGTCCACCGACTCGAATTTAGCGTCGCGCACCCGCACCTGCAGCCGAACCGCCTGGTTGGGATCGTGGCGGTCCGGCTCGGACACGATCTCGATCTGCTCCGGCACATCCGCAACCAGCCAGCGAATCATCTGGCGCCAGGCCTTGGCCATATCGTCCGAACCCTGGCGAAGCTGCCAGCGCCAGAAATCTCCAATCAAGAGCGCGCCGGTTCTTCCGTAGCCGAATCGCTGCACCACCAGGGCCGGGTGGATGCTTCCCTGGCTGTCGGCCACCGTGGCAATGACCATGGCGCCCGGCTTCACACCGCGCACCCGGTTGAGCACGCCGAAAGCAGGCATCTCGGAGAGGCGCGTCCGCTCTTCGGCTTCGGTGCTCCGCAACCTCATCCAGGGCTGCAACCACCCTTCGCGCGTCAGGTTCAATCGCAATTCTTCCGGCAGACTTCCGGGCGGCGGCCCATCCAGGTAAACAGGCAGCATATCGCCGATCGGAGTCCGGTTGTAATTCCCCTTTTGAAATGACTCCAGGCCGCCCAGCATCAGCATTCCACCGCCGCGTTCCGAAACGAACTTCTCCAGCAGCACCTTTTGATCGTGCTTGAAAAAGTCCGCCTCCAGGTCGTCCAGCATAATGGCATCGTATCCGTAAAGTTCCTCGGCGGTCTTGGGAAAGCCTCCGCGCAACTCGAGTTCATCGCGCGTATTCAGCCGCACCAGCACCGGCTGATCGTAGCGTTCGGTTTCTTCTGTCTTGCGGTCAAAGCCGCGAAAGAGAGGGTTGCTCGACTCGCCGAACCGGCCTTTGAACTCGAATTTTGGCTCCCGCCTTGCGATCCGAATCAAGCCCACAAGCTGGACCTGGTCGTCTTCGGACAATGCCCGGTTCAAGAATTTGTATTCCCAGTTCGGCCGGCCGGAAACATAGAGCACCCGATACGGTCCTCCTCCCCGGTCCACAACCACGATTCGGCTGTTGTTCGCCAGGGTCGCTTCCTCCACCGGGCGGCCCGGAGCGAGGGGGCTCAACTCCTCTTGAGCCGCCGCACGAAATCGATAGAAGGAGATGCCTTTGCTTTCCGGCCGGATTTGAAAGCGAAAACTGAAAGGTTCATCCCGGTCCGGAGCCCTCAGGGTTTGTTCCGCAGCCAGCTTCTCTTCACGTTTGCCCTCAGGGCTTCCAGCGCCCGTCAATTCCAGCAACTGCCCGGTGATTCGCCGGCCGGCATATCCGTTTGCGCGCAGGTTGGCCTGAATGGAAACAGGCGCGTCCTCGAACGCCGTTTGTGTCACCGCCACTTTCTCGATGGCCACGTCCTTAATGGGATCGTCCTTGCCGGCTACAACTGGATAAACCGGAGCCAACCCCTCGAACGCGGCCAGTTCGCCGGCCAGGTCCGTGGCATTGCCATCGGTAAAAAGAAGAATTCCCGCCAACGGCTGCCCGCGATAACGCTCCCCAAGTGTGCGCAGGGAATAACCGAGGCTCGAAGCCCGTCCGTCAAACGAGAGCTCGGAAAAGTTCGGGACCGACTGCAGCCGGGAATCAAACAGATAACGCCGGACCTGGAAGGTTTCCTCGAGCGGAGCCTGCCACGGAGCTTCCTCCCGCGTGAGCAGATCGCGCAGCCAGTCCCCCCGGCTCTTCGGTTCGTTCTGATCCTTGATTTGCAAGCCGCTGGAATTGTCGGCGAGGACGACGAAGAAATTTGCGCCCGGCCGCGCCCGTTGCCCGCTCCAAAGCGGTTCCAGGAGACAGAAGAGGAGGGCTGCCAGGCCCAGGAATTTGAGAAGGAAACAGACCGGCCTGACCCAACCCGAAAGATGCGACTGGCGGTAGTTCCAAAACAGCAGCGCCAGGCCCAGAGCGAGCAAAAGCGCCGCCGGCAGCACCCATTCCCGTCCCGAAATGAACAGCGTGGCTAAAGACATCAGGTCAATTCCACCAGCCGGGCCACCTGAGCGACATCCTTATCCCCGCGGCCGGACAGATTCACAATTACGATTTTGTCCTTGGACAGCTTCGGTCCCCGGCCCATCGCCTCGGCCAGGGCATGAGACGATTCCAACGCTGGAATAATCCCCTCGAGACGCGCCAGTTTCATGAAACCGGCCAGCGCCTGATCGTCCGTGGCAAACGAGTAATCGACGCGACCCTTGTCGCGCAGCCAGGCGTGTTCGGGCCCTACCGCCGCATAATCAAGCCCGGCCGAGACACTGTGCGTGAGCTGGACCTGCCCGAACTCGTCCTGCAACAGATAGGATTGCGTCCCCTGCAGGACACCCAGCGAGCCGCCCTGGAAGCGGGCAGCGTGCTTTCCGGGCGCGATCCCTTCACCACCCGCCTCGACTCCGATCATGCGCACCGACTCATCTTCAAGAAACGGGTAAAACAGGCCCATGGCATTCGACCCGCCGCCGACACAGGCAATGAGCAGGTCGGGCAGCCTCTGTTCTTTTTCCAGAATTTGCCGGCGCGCCTCATCCCCGATCACCCGCTGAAAATTGCGCACCATGACCGGATACGGATGCGCGCCGTAAACCGTGCCCAGAATATAATGCGTGCTGCGCACATTGGTCACCCAATCGCGCATGGCCTCGTTAATCGCTTCCTTGAGCGTTCGCTGTCCAGCCTTTACGGGCACCACCCTGGCTCCGAGCATTTGCATGCGGTAAACATTGAGCGCCTGCCGTTCGCAATCGACTTCGCCCATGTAAATAACGCATTCAAAACCAAACATGGCGCTGACCGTCGCCGTGGCCACACCGTGCTGTCCGGCTCCGGTCTCGGCAATGATCCGGCTCTTGCCCATCCTCCGCGCCAGCAGAATCTGTCCGATGGCGTTGTTGATCTTGTGCGCTCCGGTATGGAGCAGGTCCTCGCGCTTCAGGTAGATTTTTGCCCCGCCTAACTCGCGCGTGAGCCGCTCGGCAAAATAAAGCGGGGTCGGGCGCCCGCAAAAATCGCGCAGGTAATACTCGAACTCCCGCTGAAATTCCGGGTCACGCTGCGCCCGGAAATATTCCTCTTCGAGTTCCTGGAGCGGATGCATCAGGGTCTCCGGCACGAACCGCCCTCCGTAGGGGCCAAAATGCCCCTGCGCGTCCGGCACCGGATCAGTCGCAATGCCACTCATGATTGCACACCTTAGGCCGTGATTCCGGTTCAGTCGAGGGAAAGTCCCCGGAGGTTCATACTGCGCGGACAAGGCTGTCCGCGCTCCTTTGGTTGCGGCTCGTTTCCTTGTCTCGTCCAGCCTACACGGTTTAAGCCTCACGTGGATCGGGCCGCTTCCACAAATGCCTTCATGCGCGCCGGGTCTTTCTTTGCCGCGACGCTCTCCACGCCACTTGATACATCCACCCCGTAAGGCTCGACCTGCCGGACGGCCTCGGCCACGTTATCGGGCGTGAGTCCGCCTGCGAGGATAATGGTGCCTCCCAATCGCCGCGCCGCGCTGGCCAATTCCCAGTTAAACTTCGTGCCGGTCCCTCCGTGTTTATCCGTTACAAAGCTGTCCAGCAGCCACGCCTCGCGATTAAACCGCCGGAGCGGTTCCAATGAATTGTCGTCCTTCATTCGGAACGCCTTCGTGACGCGCAGACCGAATTGCCGGCAGAATTCCGGCGATTCATTCCCGTGAAATTGCAGCGCACTCAAACCGCAGGCCTGAATCGCCGCCAGCACTTCCTCGGGTCGCGGATCCACGAAAACACCAACAGCGGTCAGGAACGGCGGCAGGCTGGCAACAATCGCCGCGGCTGTTTTGAAATCCACGTGGCGCGGGCTCTTTTCATAGAACATCAGCCCAATCGCATCTGCTCCCGCCTCCGCTGCGCTGGCAGCGTCCGCCGGACTGGTAATTCCGCAGATTTTGATCCGGACGTTCACCTAGGGACCGGCGATGGAAATCGGCTCCTGCGTCGGCCGGTTGATTTCCGCGGTTATTTCGGCGATCAACTTCTCCAGGCGGCGCCCGTATTCCACGTAGCTCTTGTATTGCGCTTCTTCCGACGCCTGCACCGAGGCATCGTGAAAGACCACCGCCATGTGCGGCTCGATGGAAATCCCGGCGTCGTAGCCGCGCTGAAAGGCATCCTTCAGAATGTCCCGCACGCGGCCCTGGCCTTCGCCCGGCCAATTGTAATCCGCATCGTTTTTGGCGGCGTTCCAGGTGGCATCCTTCACGTGAATGTGAACCGTGGCATCGCGCACCG